>DAVZKO010000135.1:0-5918 GCA_052272205.1 Schaedlerella sp.
CTGTCAAAAATGACAATCTTCAGTGGTAGAGCCTAAGGCTATCGATATCCGAAATTCATCTACTATTTTTTAGCAGGGCCGTATAGCCAGTTTAATAAAGAAAAATCAATTGTGCAACATGATTATTTAGAAAGTATAAAGTTTATAAAATTCATATAAAATGCTTCTTGACTTTACCAAGGTAAAGTAATAAAATATACGATGTTGCAAAATATAATTATATATAGGAAGAAGGAGAAATTATGAACGGAATTATAATGATGGTAATCGCCATTGTTGTATTGGGCGGAGGTTATATTTTCTATGGAAAATACCTCGAGAGAAAATGGGGAATTGACCCAAACGCGAAAACTCCTGCTTATGAGATGGAAGATGGGGTAGATTATGTACCTGCAGATACAAATATTGTATTTGGTCATCAGTTCGCATCAATTGCAGGTGCAGGTCCGATTAACGGACCAATCCAGGCAGCAATGTTTGGATGGCTTCCGGTACTTTTGTGGGTACTGATCGGAGGCGTATTCTTTGGAGCAGTACAGGATTTCGTATCTATGTATGCATCTGTAAAGAATAAAGGACGTACAATCGGTTTCATTATCGAGGAATACATTGGTAAAACAGGTAAGAAATTATTCCTGTTATTCTGTTGGTTATTCTGTATCCTTGTAGTTGCAGCTTTCGCAGATGTAGTTGCAGGAACATTTAACGGATTCGTAGCAGATGAAGCAGGTGCTGTAAGTAAAGTCGCAGCAAACGGTGCAGTTGCAACAACTTCAATCCTCTTTATTTTTGAAGCGGTTGGACTTGGATTTATTTTGAAATATGGCAAATTAAACAAATGGGTTAACACAGCAATTGCAATTGTAATGCTTGTAGCAGCAGTAGCAATCGGTCTGAACTGCCCGGTTTATTTAACAAGAGAAACATGGCATATCTTAATCTTTATTTACATTTTGATTGCCAGTGTTGCACCGGTAACAATGCTGCTTCAGCCACGTGATTACTTGAACAGTTATTTGTTGATCTTCATGATCGTGGCAGCAATTGTTGGTGTATTTGTAGCAAATCCATCATGTAACTTGAAAGCATTTACAAGCTTCAACGTAGACGGAAGCTACATGTTCCCAATCTTATTCGTAACAATCGCTTGTGGAGCCGTATCAGGATTCCATTCACTGGTATCTTCAGGAACTGCTTCAAAACAGATCAAGAATGAGAAAAATATGCTTCCGGTATCTTATGGAGCAATGTTGATGGAAAGTATGCTTGCAGTAATCGCTTTGATCGCAGTTGCATCTTTCGCAGATGGTGAGGCAGCAGCACAGGGACTGACAACACAGCCACAGATTTTTGCAGGCGCTATTGCAAACTTCCTGGATGTAATCGGTTTGCCACACAGCCTTGTATTTACATTGATCAACCTTTCTGTATCCGCTTTCGCACTGACATCTCTGGATTCAGTTGCTCGTATCGGAAGACTTTCCTTCCAGGAATTCTTCATTGATGAAGATACAGATATGAATAACCTGTCACTATTTATGAAAGTGGTAACGAATAAATATTTCTCAACAATTATTACACTGGTACTTGCATATCTGCTTGCAAAAGTTGGTTATGCAGAGATCTGGCCATTATTTGGTTCAGCAAACCAGTTGTTATCAGTACTTGCACTGATCGCATGTGCAGTATTCTTGAAGAAAACAAAACGTCAGGGTGCTATGCTTTGGATCCCAATGGTATTCATGATGGCAGTAACATTTACAGCACTTGGAATGACAATCTACAAATTAAGTGGACAGTTTGTTGCAACAGGACTTAGCCTTGGAAATACATTGCAGTTGGTATTTGCAGTACTTCTGTTATTACTTGGTCTGATTGTAGCAATTCAGGGTATTAAGAAACTGACAGAGAAATAAGGAACACGACTTACACGGTCGTTTAAGAAAATTAGATGATTGACTTCTTGCTCAACTAACGTGAGTGGGAGGCAATCATCTTTTTTGTTGTACAAAGAAGTATAAAAAAATTGTGAACATTCTCGCTAGTGTAAAAAAATATGATACAATACTATTATATGCGGAGTAGGTTGATAATGCAAAATACCAAAACATGATGTACACAGAAAGGAAAAATCGGCATGGCAGGATTTGTGCAGTTGAAGGATATTACAAAAGTATATAAGATGGGTGAAGTGGAGATCCGTGCGGTGGACGGGATTTCATTCGAGATAGAAAAGGGCGAATTTGTTGTGATTGTGGGTCCGAGTGGTGCCGGGAAGACGACCGTGCTCAATATTCTGGGTGGAATGGATACGGCATCAAGTGGGCGGATTCTGGTGGATGGAGCGAATATCACAGGCTATAATGAGCGTCAGCTTACCTCTTATCGGAGAGATGATATCGGATTTGTATTTCAGTTCTATAATCTGGTTCCGAACCTGACTGCGAAGGAGAACGTGGAGCTGGCATTGCAGATCTGTAAGGATCCACTGGATGCAAAGCAGGTCTTATGTGAAGTCGGACTGGGAGACAGATTGGATAATTTCCCGGCACAGCTTTCCGGTGGGGAGCAGCAGAGAGTGTCTATTGCGAGAGCATTGGCGAAGAATCCGAAGCTGTTACTCTGTGATGAGCCGACAGGAGCATTGGACTATACTACAGGAAAAGCAATTTTGAAATTACTGCAGGATATGTGCAGAGAGAAAGGGATGACGGTTATTGTCATTACACATAACTCGGCACTTGCACCGATGGCTGACCGCCTGATCAAGATTAAGAATGGAAAAGTTTCTTCTATGGTAACGAATGAGAATCCGGTTTCCATTGATGAAATTGAGTGGTAAGACGACGTAAAATAGAGAGAATCATTACGAGGAACAAACATTTGGTAACCCGTGATGACAAGGAGAAGTATATGAGTAAAAAAGCGCTTAGAAAAGATTTTTATATGGAAATCCGAAAGAGTATGGGACGCTTTCTGTCTATTTTCTTTATTGTTGCAATCGGAGTTGCATTTTTCTCGGGAATCAGAGCGTCAGAGCCGGATATGCGATACTCAGGGGATGCGTATTTTGATGAAAAGAATCTGATGGATTTGGAAGTGGTCAGTACACTCGGACTTACAGAGGATGATGTGGAGGCAATTCGACAAGTAGAGGGAATAAAGGATGTAGAAGCCGGATATTCGGTGGATACACTTTGTAAGTCGGGGGACAGTCAGAAGGTAGTACATATTATGTCACTGCTTCCGACGATGAACCAGGTTACGCTGGAAGATGGCAGACTGCCGAAAGATTCAAAAGAGTGTGTGTTGGATGTTGATTATTATGAGGCAAACGGATATAAAATCGGGGATGAGATTACCTTTTCATCCGGAACGGACACTGCGATCACAGACTCTTTAAAATACGATACGTACAAGATCGTCGGAACCGTAAGCAGCCCATGTTATATTTCTTTTGGGCGTGGAAATACAACGATTGGAACGGGTACGATCAACGGATTTGCATGTGTACTGGATGAGAGTTTCCGGATGGATGCATACACGGAGATATATGCAACGGTAAATGGCGCAAAACAATTGACTGCATTTACAGATGAATATGACGATTGCGTTGAGCAGGTTGAAAAACGTCTTGAAAAGATTAAAACGGAACGAGAAGATGCGAGATACGAAGAAGTGCTGGATGCGGCGGAGACGAGAATGCAGATGATGATGGCACAGACGTATCAGGTATTCATGAACGGTCAGGATGGACTGAGCAGCTTAGATGAACAGCTTAGCCAGATTCCGCAGGCAAAATGGTATATCTATGATAGGAATCACACGACCGAATATAGCGGTTACGGAGAAAATGCGGACCGTATGCGGGCAATTGGAAAAGTATTTCCGGTTCTCTTCTTTTTAGTTGCAGCGCTTATTAGTCTGACAACGATGACACGTATGGTGGAAGAGCAGAGAACCTTGATCGGAACGATGAAAGCACTCGGATATTCCAAAGGCGCGATCGCGGGGAAATATATCGGATATGCTTCACTCGCAACAGTATTTGGATGTGTCGTGGGTGTACTGTTCGGAGAGAAAGTATTTCCATTTATTATCATCAAGGCATATGGAATTATGTATACACATATTCCCAATATAGAGCTTCCTTACAGTCTGTATTATGCAGGAATTGCATCGGTAGCGGCCGTATGTTGTGTGTTGTTAGCAACCATTGTATCCTGCTATAAAGAACTGAGAGAGCAGGCAGCACAGTTGATGAGACCGCCGGCACCGAAGCAGGGAAAGAGAGTTCTTCTGGAGAGAATCCCATTTATCTGGAATCATTTGAGCTTCACATGGAAGTCAACGATCCGTAATCTGATTCGATATAAGAAACGATTCTTTATGACATTGTTCGGAATCGGCGGCTGTATGGCACTGCTGTTATTCGGATTCGGACTTCAGGATTCGATTGTAAATATCGGAAAATTACAGTATCAGGAATTACAATTATTTGATGCAGACTTGATTTTAAATGAAGATGCGACCGATACTGCGAAGCAGGAAGTGACAGACAGTCTGACGGGCAATGACAAGATTGAGCATTTGACACAGGCTTTGCAGCAACAGGTGACAGTGCAACATGGCAAGACGGAGAAAGAAGTGTATCTGACGGTATTAGAGCCGGGGGAAGAAAACGATTCCTTCTTTATCTACCAGGATCGTGTTTCGAAGCAGAAATATAAACTGACAGATGACGGCGTGATATTGACAGAAAAGATTGCCAATAAGCTGGATGTAAAGGCGGGAGATTCGCTCACCATTCAGAATTCCGACGGGGATGATGTGACAGTCAAGGTGACAGCCGTTTGTGAGAACTATCTGAGGCATTATATGTACATGTCGGCTGAACTGTATCAGCAGCTTTATGGAAAAGATGTGACCTATAATTCCGTTTTCTATTCGGTGAAGGACGGCAAGATAAAAACAGCGGAAGCGATTGGCGAAGAAGTGTTGAAAAAAGACGGAACATTGAGTGTCAGCTATACAAAAGACTTCCAGTCACAGATTGAAGATATGCTTGGAAGTCTGAATATGGTTATCGTTGTTCTGGTGATTTCTGCCGGTCTGTTGGCATTTGTCGTATTATATAATTTGAATAATATTAATATTACAGAGCGCAAACGTGAGCTGGCAACACTGAAGGTACTGGGATTTTATCCAAAAGAGGTTGCCGAATATGTATATCGTGAAAATATGATTCTGACGGTACTTGGTGCGATCGTCGGATGCGGGCTTGGTAAATTGTTGCATCGGTTTATAATAGAAACGGTAGAAATTGATTCGGCTATGTTTGGAAGGAACATTAATCTGAGCAGTTACATATATGGATTTCTGATTACAATTGGATTTTCATTGTTTGTAAATGGTGTAATGTATTTCAAATTAAAAAAGATAGATATGGTAGAATCACTCAAGAGTGTAGAGTAAGTTCAAAGGAGATGGCAATATGGAAAATATGAAGATTCTTGTAGTAGATGATGAGAGCAGAATGAGAAAACTGGTGAAAGATTTCCTGACAAGAGCAGGATATCAGGTGTTGGAAGCCGGGGACGGTATGGAAGCAATGGACATATTTTATGAAGATAAAGAGATTGCACTGATCATTCTGGATGTCATGATGCCGAAGATGGATGGATGGCAGGTGTGCAGGGAAGTCAGAGAACATTCTAAGGTGCCGATCATTATGCTGACAGCACGTTCAGAAGAGCGAGATGAATTGCAGGGATTCGAACTCGGTGTGGATGAATACATTTCCAAACCATTTAGTCCGAAGATCCTGGTAGCAAGAGTCGGTGCTATTTTAAGAAGAACGAATGGCGTAGATATGGCGGATGTGTTAGACGCAGGCGGAATCAAGATCGATAAGGCAG
>DAVZKO010000136.1:0-5873 GCA_052272205.1 Schaedlerella sp.
GCCATTTCTTCTGTTGCCGCAAGTAATGTCAACACATCCTTTTTGTTCTGTGGCATTACAGCGATTTTCGGAATATCTGCATTTAATTCCTGCATCTTTCTCAATCTGGATACAATCTCATCTTTCTCCGGAGTTTTGTGGAAATCATGGTTGGATGCAATTACTTTCACTCCGCACTCATGTGCTGCTTCGACAACTGCTTTCACCGCATCATCTCCTGTAAATGCTTCTACATCAACCAAATCTATCAGTCCTGTTTTTGCTGCCTTGATGTTGAGTTCCACATAAGCATCTGTCTCAATTGCTTTCTCTCCACCTTCTTTGGATGTACGGAATGTAAACAGAATCGGCATCTCACCGAGCGTTTCACGGAGTGCCTTCATTGTCTCTTCTGTCTTTTCAAAATTAAAAATATCTTCGTACCAGTCCACTCTCCATTCAACCACATCGGCTTTAGTTGTGCGGATTGTCTCTGCCGCTTTTAATATTTCTTCTCTTGTTACTCCTACGATTGGTACACAAATTTTCGGAACTCCTGTCCCAATTTCAATATTTCTTACTTTTATCGGATTCATCGTTTGTCTCCTTTTCTTCTATTCTCATCTTACATCTTATAATCTGTCGCTTATTGTCCAATAGCTTCGTATCACACGGCATCGAATTTTTTACGCTACAGTTATCCCCATTGTATGTTATTCTTTTTTAATTATCAACAAATACCTACTGGAAATTCACCATTTTCCACACGAGATAACTGCTTTCTTCGTTCCCTCTTATTTTCTTGCAAATTTCACTCCATTATTCAGATTTTCCACTCTTACTTTGCACTGTCCACTTTCTTTAACAACACACCATAGCGAACATTTACAAATATCGCAAGCAATACTCCAATGACTGTAATGACAATATTCATAACCAACACATTCATCGCTGACATTTTTGCAGCCGCACTTAAAATCGTATAGTTGCACAGGCTGGATGCAATCATAACCAGACTCGTGATCGTTCCTTTGATTCGCGGGAACAAATCATTGACTACTGCGGTCGCCATCTGCAATACGCCGCCCGCTGCTGCATATCCGATCACAAATGCTCCCACGTAGCAAATCATAGGCGTCTTAATCACATATACCAAGAGCAGCATGATAACGGAGATAGCCGGATAAATGATCAGAAAACGAACCTGTTTAAACTTCGTGATCAGGATACTTGTCACAACCAGTGCAACCATTGTTCCTGCTGAATAATACGTCTGCATCACCGACACCTGATCCGATGGGATTCCGGCGATCTCTTTGCCAAATGTCTGGGCACAGTTGAGCCATAACTGGAATGTCGCTGTACTTGTAAATCCAATCAATATCAATGCAACACTCTCCAATGAGAAATTCGCGTTTTTCAGATTGCTGATAAAGGATTCCGATTTGCCTGCACCTTCCACCTTCGGAAGCGGCGCAAAAATCGCAAGCACTCCGAGAATCGCAATTGCTACACCGCCAATCAATGGAAGTGTCAGATAAGACATCTTTGTTCCTGCACATAATCCAAGGAAGAACGGCATCAAAAGCTGTGCAACGGAAATAAAGAATTTGATTCCCATTGTTGCAATCCCTGTGTATTTGTACATAATCTCGCCCACTGCCGGGTAAGTTGCCGTATCCAGAAAGGAGTTTGCAATACCGCCCAAGATAGCTGCCACATACGCAACTGCCACATTTGGCGAAAATGCGATTCCGACAAAGAAGATCACGTAAGAGGCACATCCGATCAAGACGGAAATTCTTCTGCCTAACTTATCAGATAATGGTCCTGCAAACGGAAGGGAAATCAGTCTTCCGAGTCCGAGGGCTGCCGCAATCGCAGTTACTCCCATGACATCTCCGGTTCCCCACTGGGCCGCAAGGAGTTCTTTCACTCCCTGCTGTCCCAAAATCGAACATCCAATTCCATGTACGAAATAATTTAAATAAAGAATGATTATGCTTGGCAAATATTTTTTATTCATTTGTCTTCCCCTATTCGTATTTGATATCCAGCACTTCTTTCATGTGCTCGATTGGCATATGTTTCCCTGTCCAGAGGTGGAATGCAGCATCTCCCTGGAAAAGCATCATTCCAAGCCCATTCATACATTTACATCCGGCTTCTTTCGCCATTTTCAAAAGTGCGGTCTCTCTTGGCGCATAAATTGTATCCGTTACAATCAGGTCAGGACGGAAGAAAGAAATATCCGGGACAACAGACTGACCTTCCAGTGGTTTCATACCAACACCGGTCGCCTGTGCAAATAAATAGCTGTCTGCCATTTCTTCTCTTAATTTTTCTTTATCGTCCAAATCATATAAGTTCACGATACAATTTGTATTCTGTCTGATTTTCTCTACTGTCTCTTCTGCTGCTGACCAGAATTTATCTTTTACATTGAAGATAGACATTTCTTTTACCCCATCTAATGCAGCCTGAATCTCGATTGCTTTCGCAGCTCCGCCGGCTCCTGTGATTGTCATTTTTTTACCGATCACATCGATGTTGTTGTCTTTCAGAGATTCCATGTAACCGATTCCATCTGTGATGTGACCGATCAATCTTCCGTTATCATTTACAATCGTATTCACTGCTCCTGCCATCTCTGCTGCCGGTGACAACTCATCCAGATACTGTCCTACAACCGTTTTATTTGGCATGGAAACGTTGGAACCTACCATCTTTAATGCACGAAGACCTTTGACTGCATCTTCCAATGTACTGTTATCTACTTCAAATGCAAGGTACGCATAATCCAGTCCTAATGTAGCAAATGCTTCATTGTGCATTGCCGGTGAGCTGGAATGTCTGATTGGGTAAGCCATAAGTCCGATTAATTCTGTGTGTCCTGTAATTCTCTCTGCCATGATATTGTTCTCCTTTTTCAAATCATCTTTATAAGTAGTTTTGTATTCCAAGCCTTCATTTTTCTAGCCACTTTCATGCCTGCATATTTTATGTAAATACTGCTGCATTTTGTTTGTTAAATATCTAACATTCTCTCTGACACCTATTATACGTGATTTCTTTCCATACTTCTAATACATCTTTCTTTCATTTTCGATAGCTTTTTGCTATCAATTATAGTAAAATAATACAAACGCATATTTCGAAGATTTTTGTTAACATTACAACTTACCATTCGATTATTTTCATGAAACGGAGGATTTTATATGACACTGAATCAACTGCTCTACTTTCAAACGATCGCACGCTTCCAACACTTCCGCCTTGCCGCTCAGGAGCTCAATATCTCTCAGCCAAGCTTAAGCCGCTCGATTGCAAGTCTGGAAGAAGAACTGGGCATCATCCTGTTCGAACGGGTCGGCCGCAATATTTCATTAACCAAGTATGGGAAGATTTTTTTAGAACATACGGACAAGATATTAAATGACGTCTCTACTGCCGAAAAGCAGATGAAGAAACTGGCCGGGAATGCCGGACATGTAGATATCGCCTATGTATTTCCGCTGGCTGCACACTACATCCCGCATACTGTAAGAAAGTTTTTAAGCAATCCGCAAAATGAAAATGTCTCATTTCATTTTCATCAGAGCCACACAAAAGATATGATTGAAGGCTTAAAATCCGAACGATACGATGTCATCTTCGGTTCCTATGTGGAGCACGAACCGGATATCCAGTTTGTTCCTATTATGAATCAGGAAATGATTGTGATCACCCCGCCGGAACATCCGTTGGCTGTACAAAGCGATGCGCCTTTGCGAACCCAATCCGCATTGACCGGCTCTGACAAAGACACCCCTGCACTCACTGCGAAAGATAGCATCACACTGGAAGAATTAGAAAAATATCCCCTCATCGGTTATGACAAAACTTCCGGTCTTGGGCAATTTACCAATCGCATTTATCAGTCCCACGGACTGACCCCAAACATCATCTGCGAATCCCCGGACGAAAATGCGATTGCCTCTCTCGTTGCCGAAGATTTTGGAATCGCACTGGTTGCCGATGTAGATATCCTCTCCCATTTTCAGGTACGCAAGTTACACTTGCAGGATGTTTCTTTCCATCATACGGTATATCTCGCGTATCTGAAAGGGCATTATCAGGTCCCTGCCGTCCGCAATTTCATTTCCTTTATAAGAAAGGAAGGAACCGCGATCTAAAACTTTTCCTTCCGGCAATCTGCTGATCTACCGAAAGTAGAAGGTACGATTTAAATTGCTCTTTGTGCAACATATTCCGCAAATTTTTTCACCATCGGAGCATGATATCCGTCACTTCTTTGTGCCATATAGATATCCCTCCGCTGGTGCTGGTTCCGAAGCGGAATCACATCCACCTGAAGCTGCGCCAATATCGGAATATCCGGCATGACCGCGATACCAAAGTTCTGTGTTACCAGCCCCGCCATCGAGCCATCCTCTTCGATTTCATAGGCAATCTTCGGTGTCAATCCTGCTTCTGCGAACATCGAATCGATCACCGGGCGAAGTCCACTGTTTTCTGTATAAAATATCTGAGAATACATCGCCGCCTGTTCCAGACTCACCGATGTTTCATATGACAGCGGATGACCTTTTGGAACTACCACAACCAGATTCTCCCTTCCCACCGGGGTAAAGACAATCTCCGATTCCTTTTCTCTCATTGAGCAAAATGCCAGATCAAATCGCTCCTCTTTCAATCCCTGTATGATTTCGGATGTATTTCCCACATGAAAATGAAATTTCACATTCAATTCTTCATGCGTTCGAATATAATCCCCCACCAATTCCGGGATAAATCTGCTTCCCAGCGTGTAAATATACGCCAGCTCGACAATTCCTTCCGTCTGTCCGGTCAGACTCTTCACCTTTTTAATCCCTGCATCCAATGTATGAAGGGATTCATCCACATAAGATTGAAACAACTTTCCATACTTTGTCAGCACAACACCACGCCCCTGCTTCTCAAATAACTGTGTGCCGATCTCTTCCTCGAGCGAGCGAATCGCATGACTCAGACTAGGCTGGGATATATTCAATTCTTCCGCTGCATTCGTATAATGCTGTACCTGTGCAAGTTTTGAAAAATAATACAATTGATTCAGATTCATGATTTTCTCTCCTTATCTCCTTCGTCCCAAAAGAGACTGCCACATACTTGATGACAGACAATCTTTCTCACCTTCTGCCACATCACAATCCTGCTTTTTATACAAAATATCACAAATCATAGTTATTATCTATAAATTTTTACAAAAATATGCATTTGTTTTATCATTTTATTTTCAGTATACTTAGCACTGTAAACAAAATGATTGTTAATCATATATCAAACATTCTCTTTCAACGATTAACTTCATTATATAAGACATAATGAATAAGGAACCAATCACTGTGAGTATCCCTATATTCTCACAACTAAAAAAAGATTCACTTAGGAGATATTTATTATGAAGAAAGAGTACAAACATATTTTTGAACCATTTACAGTTCGTCGCATGACAATGAAAAACCGTATTATGATGACTCCGATGGGAACAAACTACGGAGAGTCCAGCGGAGAAATGAGTTTCCTCCATATTAATTATTATGAACAGCGCGCAAAAGGCGGCGTTGGTCTGATCATGGTGGAAAATGCCAGCGTAGATTCACCGGAAGGTTCAAATGGAACCACTCAACTTCGTATTGATCATGATAATTACCTTCCTCGTCTCTTTAAGCTTACTGAGTCAGTCCACAAACACGGGGCCTGTATTGGTATTCAGATCAATCACGCCGGAGCATCCGCACAGTCCGCAAGAACAAATATGCAGCCGGTATCTGCATCCAACATTCCTTCCAAAGCAGGCGGCTGTATAATTATAAAATCCTACCATGTGTGAAATACCCCATTTTTTT
>DAVZKO010000137.1:0-5817 GCA_052272205.1 Schaedlerella sp.
CATTATTATACTAGGAGGAAATTATATGAAAGCGTATTATCATATGACCGGAGAGGAAGTCTGTCAGAGCGTCAATGGGACGTTAGAGCCATTGACGGAAGCACAGATAAAGGAACATATTGAAAAATATGGCCGCAATGAAATTGAAGCGGCAGGGAAAAAGTCAGTATTACAGTTATTTTTGGAACAGTATAAAGACTTTCTCGTTATCATTTTAATTATTTCTGCCATTATATCGGGTATTCTTGGCGATATACAAGGTGCGGTGGTCATTGTGGTTGTGATTACAATGAATGCAATATTGGGGACAGTACAGACTGTAAAGGCAGAGCAGTTGTTAGAAAGCCTAAAAAAATTATCGGGACCGGAAGCGAAGGTATTACGAAATGGTGCAATTGTTTTAATCCCTTCCACAGAAATTACGGTTGGAGACATTGTACAGTTGGATGCGGGAGATTAGAAAGTTATTTACATTCAGTGTTTTATGTAATGATGCAACCAATATTGATGGGGTAGAAATCGGAGATCCAACAGAGACTGCTCTTTTGAATTTGGGTGGAAAAACAACGCTTGCAAGTACGATGGCATTTGCAACACTCTGCATGGGAAGATTGGTGCATGGATTTAACTGTAAGTCGGACAAACCGGTAATATTTACAAAGAAATTCTTTAATAACAAATATTTGATTGGTGCATTCCTGCTAGGAAGCGTGTTGGTTACAGGTATTATTATGATTCCACAGATGCAGATGTTATTTAAAGTGCAGACGTTAACAGTGGCACAGCTTCTGACGGTATATTTGCTTGCATTTTTAAATTTGCCGGTGATTCAAGGAATCAAAGCAATTCAGAGATGGTGGAAGAAGAGAGTGAATTAAAAGATATTTTTATCGAGTGGTATCGGCATATAGAAAAAAAGCAGCCTATCAGAGTGATTGGCTGCTTTTTCATTGACTTTCTAGGTGTAACGCTTGATTGTTTCCTGAAGAACATATTTCTTGTCATTGTAACGGTCTACAATATAGCTGTTTGCTTTATGTTCCAGTTCATCCGGAAGAGGAGAGAGGGCAACATCCTCGCCATATTTTCGCTGTAATGCACGCTCTAAAAGGTAATCGCATACATGTGGATTCTTCGGAAGAAGCGGACCATGAAGATAAGTTGCGATAACATTCTTATATACAACGCCTTCATATCCGGATTTACCGGTATTGCCAAGTCCGAAAAAGACTTTGCCGAATGGCTGATGATCATTGATATAGGTACGACCGCCATGGTTTTCGAATCCTACAACCGGAGTTGAGAATAACGGACTTTCAAGAATGATATTTCGAATCAGACGTTCCGGTTCCCACTCAGTTGTAATATTGAGGATGCCAAGACCTTCGATCAACTTTTTATCGGTTTTATAATATTTGCCAAGTAGTTGGTAACCACCACATACAGCAAGCACAACGCCGCCTTGTTCTACGTAATTCTTAAAATCATCTTTGATTTCTTTTAAGTATCCGCATACAAGTTCTTGTTCGCGGTCGGATCCCCCGCCTAAGAGTACAATATCTAATTTAGAAAAATCAATTTTATCACCGGACAGAAACGGAATGACTTCTGCTTCCATTCCACGCCATTCCAGACGTTTGCGAAAGCACTGGATATTGCCGCGGTCACCATACAGATTCAATAAATCCGGATAAAGATGTCCAATTGTTAATTTCATGATTCCAGACCTCCTTCTGTTTCCTTTTGCATCTCATTCAATAAGTGGTTGGTGCGATAGAGACCAGAATAATTGACGATGATATATAAGTTCTTTGTACCATTCTTTGTCAGCTCTTCGACGGACTGTTTCAAATCGGTAGTAGAACCACAAGGGATATCTTCGTATTTTAGACGTAGTCCCATATCGTGGCGTCTTGTACCGTTCGTGAGAATGGTAGATACATTGGCATCTGCGAGGTATTGAAAATCCACATCCCACAACCAGGATACATCCTCGCCGTCCTGATACGTATCATTGATCTGGATGATAATATCCTTTGGTTTCGGGTCTTTCAGTACCAGAGAAACTTTCTGTTGGAACCCAATTGGATTCTTGGACAGATGAAGTTGAACGCGGGCACCATTGATCGTGAAAATGTCTTCGCGGTTATTGCCATAATCGAAAGATTCAATCATATTCTGGAAATGTTCCATCGGTGCATGTAATGAACGTAGCGATGCATAAGCAGACAGTGTATTGTAAATATTGTACGGAGTACGCGCAGTTGACTGGATATGCATGCCATCCATATCAAAAGAATACAATTCATCTGCCAGAATGACATTGGTCGTTGTGTAATCCGGCTCAGGACGTTTGAATCCACATTTTGGACAGTGATAAATACCAAGCTGTCCGTAATGGAAAAATTCGTATTCCAGTTTTGTACCGCAGGAACGACAGAAAATACTTTCACGAATCTCAGAGCGGGAAATGTCATCAAAAATCTGCTCGCTGATACCGTATGTGACATATGGATTACCACAGTCCCTGGCAAGAGAATAGGATAAAATATCATCACAGTTGATGATCAAAGTGGTGTCAGGGACACTTGTCACAGCAGTTTTTAATTTGTTAAATGTAATATCGACTTCTCCGAAACGGTCTAACTGGTCACGCGAGATATTGGTCAACAAAGCACAATCCGGTTTGAGTTGCGGAAGTACGTTGACAGATGCGATCTCATCGACCTCGATACAGGCATAGTCGGCATCCAACTGTCCATGTTTATCGGTGGAAAGTACAAATGCGGAAATGATACCATTCATCATATTCGCACCGGTTCGGTTGATGATTACTTTTTTGCCTTCTGCTTTTAAAGCGTGATACAAAATACTGTTTGTTGTTGTCTTACCGTTAGTCCCCATCGTGACAATCGTTTTTTCACGAATCTGTTTTGACATCGTGTTTAAAATATTCGGATCAATGATTCGTGCCACATATCCCGGAAGGGTAACTCCGCTTCCGCGATTCATCTTTTTAATCAAAATACTGGTTAGTTTCGCGCAGCGAATTGCTAATCGACTTCGTAAATTCATAATTTTTCACTCTTTCATTTTCTCAAGTTTTAAAATTCTGCAAAATAGAAGTAAAAATATTTGCAGATACTTGTACTATTATAAGTGAAGCGGCATAAGAAAACAAGGAATTCGAGGAATTTCTAAATATTTTATGAAGACACTGGAATTTTTTGGCGTCTATGATAAAATGATGGTAACTATTTGGTGTCTTTACAGTCACAATGGTGGTATAAAATGAAAACGAGGTTGGTTTATGTTGAAGAAAAAGGTAGGAAAACAGGCAGAGAAAAAACAAGAAACAAAACGCATTCCAACGACGAGATATACACCGGATCCGAATAAAGGGTTGACATCACAACAGGTGCAGGAACACAGACTTCATGGTTGGACGAATCAGGCAGTTGACCCGCCGTCTAAGACAACGCAGGATATCATCCATGAGAATGTATTCACGTATTTCAACTTAATCTTTTTGATTTTGGCAATTTTGTTGTGTTTGGTAGGGTCTTTTCGTAACCTGACATTTTTACCGGTCATTATTGCGAATACGTTAATTGGAATTGTGCAGGAGATTCGGGCGAAGAAAGTTCTGGATAATCTGACTATGCTCAACGCTCCACATGCCAATGTAGTGAGGGATGGGAAACAAAGTCTTATAGATGCGGAAAGTCTGGTTGTGGATGATATTGTAATTTTTAAAGCCGGTAATCAGATCTGTGCGGATGCAGAAGTCTGTTCTGGAACAGTTCAGGTGAATGAATCCCTTCTGACTGGAGAATCGGATGAGATTACAAAACAGCAGGGAGATTTGTTGATGTCCGGAAGCTTCATTGTATCCGGAGAGTGTCGTGCCCGATTGGATAAGGTAGGACAGGATTCTTATATATCCAAATTGACACTGCAGGCGAAGGAGATGCAGGAAGGCGAACAGTCGGAGATGATTCGTGCACTGGACAAACTGGTGCTGGCAGCAGGAATTGCAATCATTCCGATTGGAATTTTACTGTTTGTACAGGCGTTCTTTTTTCAGCAGGAAGGTTTTCAGTCAAGTGTGACTTCTATGGTCGCAGCCGTGATCGGTATGATTCCGGAAGGACTTTATCTGCTGGCAAGTGTAGCGTTGGCAGTAAGTTCGATGCGTTTGGCAAAGAAAAAAATTTTGCTTCATGACATGAAGTGCATTGAGACACTGGCACGTGTGAATGTTCTATGTGTAGATAAGACGGGAACGATTACGGACAATACGATGGAAGTTCGCGAGCTGAAGCCGACAGAAGAGTATGATAAAGATACGATGGCACCGCTGAGTCAATTGCTTGGAGACTTTGCGGCAGCCATGGATAGAGATAACATTACAATGGAGGCGGTGAAGAGAAGTTTCCTGCATGCTTCCGGGCGAAAACCGATTTCTAAAACCGGATTTTCTTCCGCAACCAAATATAGCAGTGTCACGTTTGAAGATGCGGTATACGTGCTCGGTGCACCGGAGTTTGTATTAAAAGAAGCGTATGAAACTTATGCAGAAGAGATTGAATCTTACGCAGCGAAAGGTCTTCGTGTGCTTGTGTTTGGTACTTACGAGGGAGAGATAGATGGAAAAGAGCTGAAAAAACCAATTCGTCCGCTTGGTTATCTGATGCTTGCAAACCCAATCCGTAAAGCAGCAAAGGAGACGTTTTCTTATTTTGCGGAGCAGGGAGTTGAAGTGAAAGTAATCTCAGGAGATAATCCTCGTACGGTATCAGAGGTGGCGAAAGAAGCCGGGGTAGAAGGTGCAGAGCGTTATGTTGATGCCTCAACATTGAAAAATGAGGAAGCAATGAGAGACGCTGTTTTGAAATATAATGTATTTGGACGAGTGACACCGAATCAGAAGCGGAAATTCGTACAGATTTTGAAAGAAGCCGGAAGAACTGTGGCAATGACCGGTGATGGTGTCAATGATGTACTGGCACTAAAAGATGCGGATTGTAGTATAGCAATGGCATCCGGAAGCGATGCGGCAGCACAGGCATCTCAGCTTGTACTCTTAGACTCTGATTTCTCCTGCATGCCGCAGGTTGTACTGGAAGGACGTCGTGTTGTAAACAATATTCAGCGTTCGGCAAGTTTGTTCCTTGTGAAGAATATTTTCTCACTTTTGCTGTCCGTGTTCTCGGTGATCTTTATGATCACGTACCCGTTGGAACCATCACAAGTTTCACTGATCAGTATGTTTACGATAGGTGTTCCGGCATTCTTCCTGGCATTGGAGCCGAATAAGAATATGATTAAAGGACATTTTCTTACAAATGTATTCTTAAAGGCATTGCCGGCTGCATTGACAGATGTATTGGCAGTAGGCGCGCTGGTTATATTTGGACAGACATTTGGTGTGGATTCCAAAGATATTTCAACTGCGGCAACGATGCTGTTATCGATTGTAGGATTTATGATCCTGTTTAAAATCAGTGCACCAATGAATAAAATGCGTGTCGGTATTATCGGAGGATGCATCGCAGGACTTTTGTTCAGTAGTGTATATCTTCATAAACTGTTTGCGATTACAGGAATGTCTGTGAAATGTATTATGTTGTTTGTGGTATTTTCCATTGCAACAGAGTCTGCATTCCGATTCCTGACAATTGTAGTAGAGAAAGCAAGATTCTATTATTTAAGATTACGAGGAAAACCGACGGAATAAAAAACTGTTGACCATGCTATAATGAACTGCTTCCCGTCAAGTAGACAATTAAAAAAATAAAAAATTATTTCTACCAT
>DAVZKO010000138.1:0-5711 GCA_052272205.1 Schaedlerella sp.
TTCCTTCACTGTCTGTATTGCAATTTCTGCGGCTCTTTCATTTGGAAAATGAAAAACACCGGTAGAGATACAACAAAAAGCAACGCTTTGCAATCCCTTTTCTTCTGCCAGCTTGAGGCAGGAGCGATAGCACGATGCCAACAATTCTTCATCCCTTTTTGTGACATTTCCCCGGATAATCGGACCGACCGTATGCAGTACATATTTTGCAGGAAGGTTATAACCCTTTGTAATCTTTGCCTGTCCGGTTGGCTCAGGAGCGTTCTGTTTAGCCATTATCCTGGCACATTCTAAGCGCATCTGCATGCCCCCGAAAGTATGAATACAATTGTCTATACAAGAATGATTGGGTTGATAGCATCCGGTCATTCCGCTGTTTGCGGCATTTACGATCGCATCCACTTTCAGTCTTGTAATATCCCCCTGCCAGAGATATATTCCATCTTGAATCGGTGTAAGCATTTCCAATTCTACAATTCCTTTTTCTTTCGAAACTTCCTGCAAATATTCGTTCTGTATCTTTAAAAACTCCTCATCGATTGTCTTTGGTTCACGCACATTCATAAGTCCTCGCAGCAGTTGTTTCTGCCCGGTGCTGTCTGACGGAATCTCTATTGTATTCCATTGCTCACACTCCTGTACTAATTGTTGAATTAAAAATCTTCTTCGTTCACTCTGATTCATGCTTATAACCTCTTTTCAATCACCTGTTTCGGACAGATTTCCGTACATCGTCCGCAATGCAGACAGTGTTTTTGGTCAATAACCACCGGCTTGCTTGAAATATCAATACATTTCTGAGGACAGACAGAATAACACAATTTACAGCCTATACAACCTTCTCCAACAAAATATCCGGATTCTTTTTGTTCGACTGCACCAATTACAAAACTGTCTCTCACAATATGAGAAGGATCGCTGATATCAAAATACTGACCTTCGGCCTCATATATTTGAAATACTTCCAGTGCGATTCTTGTATCATCTGGATAAATTTTTTGCATATATGTATTTTTTTCAAATATCTCATCCAGTTTTTTGTTTCCTATATTTTTGATTTTACCACGAAGTGAAACGGATAACTTATCTTTTGTTGCTGATAGAGCAATATATTGTTGCTGCATCAACTGTTCATAGAAAGCTTTTCCTTTGGCAGTCAGAAAATAAACTCCATTCTCATCCCATAACATCATATCGATTACACGTGTCTGTGGATGTCCGTCTTCTGCGATTGTTGCAACTGTTGTAGAATGAATCTTATCAACCAATATCTCTAAATAGTTTAATGTGCTCATATTGCTCCTCCTTATAATTCCAGGGAATTTTTCATATACGTATCATAACACAAAAAGGCCCTTTAGACCTTTTGTGTTACTTTGCAAGTATAATCTATAAAAATTGTTCCGCAAGATGTATTTTTCTTAAAATTCATATGGTGCATTACCTGAAAAATCTGCAATCACGCCGTGTGGATTTTCCAGATAGAACACTTCAAAGATTGGGTTTTCTGCTGTTTCATACTGTCCTTTTACGATTGGGTTACTCATACATGCTTCTTTTACTTCCATATTATTTTCAAACACTGCTTTTCCTGCCAGACGAATCCAAGCATATTCTGGTGAAGATACAGATACCTCTACTTCTGGGTTTTCCTGCATATCTTTGTATACTTCCTTTGTGTTATTCGTGCAGAACCATAATTTTTCATCTTTTTCAAAACAGAACATAAACGGGCGGCATTTTGCCTTTCCGTCACGACCGACTGTTGCAAGATACTGTACTGGATTTGCCTGTAAAAATTCTACTACTTTGTTCATTATAATTACCTCCATCAATTTCAAATTTATTTTTCTTTTTTAAAAGGATTGCTTTTCCCTTTCGCTGATTCTATAATAATTCCATACCACTATTTCGTAAAGTAAGCACAATAAAGTGCTATAGTTACCCAAAAGAAACTATTGCGTAAATACGCCGATTTGTGCAATATATTAATTTAAAATTTATGGAGGATATATCAATGAATGAAGTGCAAACTGATAGTAAACATGAACTACCGGCATGTCCGGTAGAGACAACACTGACATTAATCAGTGACAAGTGGAAGGTTCTGATTTTGCGTGATTTAATCCCTGGAACTAAACGTTTTGGAGAGTTGAGAAAATCCATCGGACATGTATCACAGAAGGTTCTGACTTCGCAGCTCCGCCAGATGGAGCAGAGCGGACTGGTTTCTCGCAAAGTTTATGCGGAAGTCCCTCCGCGTGTGGAATATAGCTTGACCGAATTAGGGTACAGTTTGAAACCGATTCTCGATGCCATGTGGGATTGGGGCGAGAATTATAAGGCGCAGTTGAAATAGTAAGTGAAATATGGAATTAAAATACTCCGTTTCAAGCAACATGTTTGTTTGCCTTGAACGGAGTATTTTTCTCTTATCCTATTAAACCGCATCTCCTCTTTCATTCACCAACTGATACCCCACCGACTCCACACGCCGCGAAAGGCATCCTCGACACTCTGCCGCCTCTTCTCCGGTACAGATTTTATTATCATACAAATCATACTGCTTTCTCGTCCTGACCGGTGACAGATTCGGCATCACAACATTTGCCCCAACCTGAAGTCCTTTTTCCCGTCCTCTCGGGTCCATCGTTCCAAGAGCCGTCGTTGCCGGAAGTAATACCGACGGCAACAAAATACGAATCACCGACAACAAGAATAACGTCTCATCTACACTGCCGGCTGGTTTTTCTGCAAAACAGGTATCATGATGGGGAATAAACGGACCGATTCCGACCATCTGCGGCTGTAAATCCTGTAAAAACAACAAATCTTCTGCCAATGTTTCCGCTGTCTGCCCCGGAGAGCCTACCATGAATCCGGCTCCCACCTGATATCCTAATTTCTTCAAATCATACAGGCAGCATTTTCGATTCGCCAGACTCATCTCTGCTGGATGCAGTAACCCGTAATGTTCTTCATCCGCAGTCTCATGACGAAGCAGATATCTGTCCGCACCTGCTTCCCGATATCGCTTATAGCTTTCATAAGATTTCTCCCCTATCGAAAGTGTCAGAGCACAGTCCGGATAAGTCGCTTTAATTTTGCGAATAATATCCACCAGTTTCTCATCAGTATACCAGACATCTTCCCCACCTTGTAATACAAATGTACGGAATCCCAGTTCATAACCATTCTCACAGCATGACAGGATATCCTCTTCCGAGAGGCGATATCGTTTTGCATTGGAATTACTTCTTCGAATTCCGCAATAATAACAATCATTCTTACAATGATTTGTGAATTCAATCAGTCCTCTGGTAAATACTTTCGTTCCATAGTATTGTTTTCTCAACTTCACAGCTTCTTCTTTCAAAAGCTCTCGCACTTCCTGATTATTCTGCTGTCTAATAATCTCAATAAACTCTGCCTTATTTAATTTCTGATGCTGAATTAATTTGTCTACCGCCTTCATATTTCCCCCATAACACATTTTTCTTGTGAATTTTTTGACCTTCTTATATACGCAACAACGACGGGAAGAATCTCTCCCCGTCGTCCTTTACCCTATTAGATTGTCGAATTCAAAATTCGTTTCTGTTCATAACTTTTTGAAATGTACCATCTCGAACTAAATATAATACATCTCCGCTCCGTCTGACTGCTGGTTGCGATAATCAGCCGCCAAATCTGCCAGCGTAATCTCTTTTAAGATATTATCCGTCTGTTCATTCACTTTGTCAATGAAAAATGTCTGAAGTGTCTCCGCTATCAGATGGCCATTATCATCCCCTGTCGTATTCTCAGGCTCCAGACAATAATCCCCTTCCAATGCTTTTATCACTTCTGCCGCTGTAATCTCTTCCGGACTTCGGTTCAGTAAATAACCGCCCTGAGGACCTTTGATGCTCTTTACAATGCCTGCTTTTCTCAAACTAGCAAATACCTGCTCTAAGTACTGAGGTGAAATGCTATTTCGCTCGGCAATACTGTTAAGTGGCACGCGTCCATCCTTAGAGTTCACAGTCAAATCAATCAGCGCTCTCATTCCGTATCTGCTTTTTTTAGAAAATTTCATACATCAGTCTCTCTACTTTTCATATATAATTACTGAATTGCTTTGAATGCTTCGTCCAAATCCTGAATGATATCGTCGATGTTCTCTGTTCCGATTGAAAGACGAATTGTGTTTGGTTTGATTCCCTGATCAAGCAATTCTTCCTCTGTGCACTGGCTGTGTGTTGTTGTTGCAGGATGGATAACAAGTGATTTTACATCTGCTACATTTGCCAGCAGTGAGAACAATTCCAGATTGTCGATGAATTCCTGAGCTTTTGCTGCATCTCCCTTAATTTCAAATGTAAAGATAGAACCACCACCATTCGGGAAATATTTCTTATAAAGTTCCTGCTGTTTCGGATCTGGATCTACAGATGGATGATGTACTCTCTCTACCTGTGGATGATTGTTCAGATATTCTACAACTTTCAATGCATTCTCTACATGACGCTCAACACGAAGTGAAAGTGTCTCAAGACCCTGCAAAAAGATGAATGAACTAATTGGAGAAATTGTTGCTCCTGTATCTCTTAAGAGGATTGCTCTGATCTTTGTAACAAATGCAGCTGGTCCGCAAGCTTTTGTAAAGCTGATTCCGTGGTAGCTTGGGTTTGGCTCTGTCAGTGAAGGGAATTTCCCTGAAGCTTCCCAGTCGAATTTACCACCTTCAATGATTACTCCACCGATTGTTGTTCCATGTCCACCGATGAATTTTGTAGCAGAATGAACAACGATATCAGCACCATATTCGATTGGTCTTACAAGATAAGGTGTTGCAAATGTATTATCTACAACAAGTGGAATTTTATGCTTATGAGCAATGTCTGCAAGTGCTTCAATATCAACTACATCAGAGTTTGGATTTCCAAGAGTCTCGATGTAAACTGCCTTTGTATTCTCCTGAATTGCATTCTCAACCTCTTCCAGATTGAAGATATCTACGAATGTTGTTGAGATACCATAGTTTGGAAGTGTATGCTCAAGAAGGTTGAAAGATCCTCCGTAAATATTCTTTGCAGATACGATGTGGTCTCCCTGCTGAGCAAGGTTCTCGATTGTGTATGTGATTGCTGCTGCTCCGGATGCTACTGCAAGTGCTGCTGTACCACCCTCAAGAGCTGCGATTCTTTTCTCAAATACATCTTCTGTTGGGTTTGTCAGACGTCCGTAAATATTACCTGCATCTTTCAGACCAAAACGATCTGCTGCATGCTGGCTGTTGCGGAATACATAAGATGATGTCTGATAAATCGGTACTGCTCTTGCATCTGTAACCGGGTCTGGAGTTTCCTGTCCTACGTGTAACTGTAATGTTTCAAATTTAAAATTTCTCTGGTCTCTTGTAAGTTTTGCCATGGTTCTATCTCCTTTAATCGCTTTTATTTTCTTTTGTATGATTCTGTTTGTCTATTTTTATTAGTCTACAAATAATGGTGTTGAGTAATATCTGTCTCCACTATCCGGCAACAATGCTACGATTGTTTTTCCTTTATTCTCAGGACGTTTTGCAAGTTCGATTGCTCCTTTGAGAGCTGCTCCTGAAGAAATACCTACTAGGATTCCTTCTGCTTTTCCGAACTGTTTCGATGTTGCAAATGCGTCATCATTTTCGATTGTAATAATCTCATCATATACTTTTGTATTCAATACAT
>DAVZKO010000139.1:0-5707 GCA_052272205.1 Schaedlerella sp.
CAACCAGACCACCGAGTGCAAGCAATCGATGCATCTTGCCGTTGTACTGTCCTCCTCGTCTCCACATGGAAATCACCCAGATTACCACTGCAACGATTCCGACAATCAACATGATCAATTCCATTTTTCCAAAATAATTGCCTGTCAGCGAAATTGCATCCGACAGTACTTTTAAATCCTGCGCGTTAAACGGCGTTACACGTTTCATCAACATATATCCGTTCGTCACACCCAGAGTCAGCCAGAAGACACTAAGTAAGATTCTGGCAAATACCCTTCGCCTTACCAGATATACAATCATCAATGTTGCAAATATCAGATAAGCATTGAACAAAAATACCTTTGGCGTCTCTATCATATAGAGCCACGCCTGGATCAACGAATGTCTTGAAACCCCCTCGATAAAGAAATTCAAAACACATGCCAGCAGAAAATGAAATACTAGTGAAAATCGATTCATGAATTGGTATACCGGCTGCATTTTCTTCGCAAATTTGCTGTTTCTTCTCTCCTCAAGAATTCGTTCCCGTCGTGCTTTACTCTCTTTCCAATATGCCTTGATATCCTCTATTTTCAAATTTTTAATCTTATGAAAAATACCTTTGATATCCGGCTTTTTTATATGCACCTTCTTCATTGATATCCTCTCTGTTCTAATCTGTCACGTTATTCCAAAACGCCCAAAACGGGGACAATCAACATCTGCTGTCAATTCATCCCCATCTCAGTCATTTCTTACCCGGACTTATCCTAAATTCTGCGTGTTCTATCTTTTTAAACCTTCCATACGCTCCTGAACCTGTGCAAGCATCTGTGTATATTTTTCCAGCTTATCTTTCTCTTCCTGTACTTTTGCTTCCGGTGCTTTGCTTACGAAACGTTCATTAGAAAGCATTCCTTTTGCTCTCGCAATCTCTTTTGTGAGCTTCTCTTCTTCTTTTTTCAGTCGCTCTAATTCCTGCTCAAAGTCAACCAGTTCTTCCAATGGAAGGTATACCGTTGCTCCAGGAACTACGATTGATACTGCATCATCTGCAACATCTTTCTTTTCATAGTGAAGAATAATATCACTTGCAAGCATCAATGGTTTTACAGAATTCTTGAATACTTCCAGTGACTCCATCAAAGATTTGTTGCTGCTCACAATATAAACTTTTGTACGTTTATTGTTCGGAACATTCATCTCTGCACGCATATTTCTGATTCCGCGTGTGATCGCTTTTACACTCTCCATTACTTCTGTTGCTCTTTGGAATTCCCAATCTTCTCTGTATACAGGCCATGATGACATCATCAGAGACTCTTCTTCCGGCACAAGTGCACTATAAATCTCTTCTGTGATAAATGGCATAAATGGATGGAGCAGTTTTAATGCCTGTCCAAGCACAGTCTTAAGTACCCACAGAACGCACTGTGCTGACTGTGAATCCTCTTCTGCATGATAAATACGATATTTTGCGATCTCTACATACCAGTCACAGAACTCATCCCAAATGAAATCATGTACTTTCTGAACTGCGATTCCGAGTTCGAATTTGTCCATGTTCTCTGTCATTTCTTTTGTCAGGCTGTTTACTTTGGAAAGGATCCATCTGTCTGCCGGTTTCAACAGGAAGTCTTCTGGTTCTTCCACTACATTTTTCTCCATATTCATCAAAATGAAACGCGAAGCATTCCATACTTTGTTTGCGAAGTTACGGCTTGCCTCAACACGTTCATTGTAGAAACGCATGTCGTTACCAGGTGCATTACCTGTAACCAGAGTCAGACGAAGTGCGTCTGCACCATACTGGTCGATAATCTCCAATGGATCGATACCATTTCCAAGAGATTTACTCATCTTGCGTCCCTGAGAGTCACGAACCAGACCATGAATCAATACTGTATTGAATGGGCACTTACCTGTGTGCTCGATTCCTGAGAATACCATACGGATTACCCAGAAGAAGATAATGTCATATCCTGTTACAAGTACATCGGTTGGATAGAAGTAATCCAAATCCTCTGTCTTGTCCGGCCAGCCAAGTGTAGAGAATGGCCACAATGCAGAACTGAACCATGTATCGAGTGTATCCTCATCCTGTGTAAAATGTGTACATCCACAGTGTGAGCATTTCTCAGGTGCTTCTTTTGCAACTACGAATTCGCCACACTCATCACAATAGTATGCCGGAATTCTATGTCCCCACCAAATCTGACGTGAAATACACCAGTCTTTGATATTCTCAAGCCAGTGCAGGTAAATCTTGTCAAAACGCTCCGGAACAAATTTGAGTTCTCCACTCTTAAGTGCTTCGATTGCAGGTTTTGCGAGTTCTTCCATCTTTACAAACCACTGCTGTTTGATCAATGGCTCTACCGTTGTTCCGCAACGGTCATGTGTTCCAACATTGTGAGAATGTGGAACTACTTTTACCAGATATCCCTGTGCATCCAGATCAGCTACGATTGCTTTTCTTGCTTCATAGCGATCCATACCTGCGTATTTGCCACCTTTGTCATTGATTGTAGCGTCATCATTCATGATATTGATTTCTGGAAGGTTGTGACGTTTACCAACTTCAAAGTCATTCGGGTCATGTGCCGGTGTAATCTTAACCGCACCTGTTCCAAACTCTTTATCTACATAATAATCTGCAACGATTGGAATCTCTTTGTTCACCAACGGAAGCAATACATTCTTACCAACGATATCTTTGTATCTCTCATCATCCGGATGTACCGCAATCGCACTATCTCCGAGCATTGTCTCCGGACGTGTTGTAGCAATCTCAAGGAAACGGTCTGTTCCTACGATTGGATACTTGATATGCCAAAAATGTCCGTCCTGCTCTTCGTGTTCTACCTCTGCATCAGACAGTGATGTCTTACACTTCGGGCACCAGTTGATGATACGGGAACCTTTATAAATATATCCTTTTTCATAGAGGTTGATAAATACTTCCTCTACGGCTTTGGAGCATCCTTCGTCCATTGTGAAACGCTCTCTGTCCCAATCACAGGAAATACCAAGTTTCTTCAACTGATTCTCGATTGTTCCTGCGTACTCTTCTTTCCACTGCCATGTACGCTCCAGGAATCCCTCACGTCCAAGCTCTTTCTTATCGATTCCTTCTTCTTTTAACTGATTTGTAACTTTTACCTCAGTTGAAATCGCAGCATGGTCTGTTCCCGGAATCCACAGTGCATTGTATCCTTCCATTCTCTTATAACGGATCAGAATATCCTGTAATGTATTATCTAAAGCATGTCCCATATGAAGCTTACCTGTGATATTCGGTGGTGGCATCACCGTTGTAAATGGTTTCTTGCTGCGGTCTACTTCCGCATGAAAATACTTGTTCTCACACCATCTCTCATATGTCTTCTGCTCAATTGCTTTTGGATCATATGTTTTTGCCAGTTCTTTACTTACAATTTTCATGATGTCCTCCTTTTGTTTTCATATTATTTTATTTTTTTTGATTTGTCACTATGAGTCACAATTTTTTCACATAAAGTGGAATTGTCTATATATTCAAGTCGAATGTCCGTGAGACTTGGCGCGTGATTTGGGTCAGCAAAGCTGACCTATTCCTATCAGAATCACTGCGCATCCTCGCACAGTGTTTATCTCCGTCGGAGATTGGACTCCCACTGAGACAAATTTGCTATCACTCACCACCTGAAGAGGTGGGAGTCTTCTCGACTGAGATAAAAATTACGCCCTTCATATACTTTCGTACATAAAGGGCGAGTCTATCGCGGTACCACCTTAAGTTCATATACAGACATCGCTTCTGTATACCTCTTTGTTCTATAACGTAAACAACCACGAGATATCCTACTTAGTTTCAAATATCCAATTCTAAAGCTACCTTCCACAACCCTTTTTCGAAATCATCTCACAGCCTTTGGATGATTCTCTCTGACGACAGTAATTATGTACTCCTCTTTTTCACTATCTTTATATCTTATTCATATTGATTAGAATACTATCTTCTAACGCACATTATACTATAACTTTCAAGGGAGGTTTTGTCAAGATATTAAAGTGTATTTGATTCATGAAAGGTTCCAAAATTATGATTGATAGTAATAATTTTTAGATGTATCACTGATAAAACTGTATACAATTTAATATTCAACTTTGTCAATTAAATAGATATCTAAGGTTGGTTTATCAGTTGGGGTGCTGTTAAAATAAGAAAATTTGATTTTCTCACCAATCATTGATGAATCAATCTTATATTGACTTGTAGGTCCATTTAAAATTAAAATAATTTTATCATATAAAAAACGCTTATCAGAATTATCTATTTGTACTATAGCTTCATTTTTATCAGGATGGTATTCTAATAAAGTTCCTGTTTCTGATAAAAGATGTGCATTTGACATTTGTGATATTTCTATATTTGTGGATTGATTTTTATTTTCAGTACTCAATATTGAAGCTCCTACTATTATTGACAAAATTGTAAAAAGTAATACAGATAATAATTTTTTCATAGTATTGTCTACCTACTAAACAATATGGCGTGAAGTCTTGTGTAATTTGGAAATTCTAAATTAACATAACGGACATTAGAATACCAACCATCAGCAACCATCACTGTATCTACTATGTTTCCAGTACTAGCATTTTTTAATTGAGTATATCCTTCAACAGTCATCTGATGACCTTCATATCCATTGTCTGTGTAAATACCAACAGATAAATTTGATATATTTCCAGAATTAATACTGTTTTTAAACGTTTCCATTGTAGGATTGGCAATTACAGATGAACTTAATGAAACGCCTCTCCTTGCACAAAATGTTACAAGTCCTGCTGGAGAAGAATTATAATTAGTTTCTCCATATATTATTCCATTTTGAGATTCCTGATTGGTTTGTGTTGTACCAGTTAAATCCCATAATTCCATATATTCATCTCTTATAGTGTTTGTATTTCCACTGACACATCCATAAAACATTGCACAATGATACAATGCAGTTACTGCACAGGCATAGTGACCTGTATTTTGTTCGTAGTAACTTTCCGGAAAGGCTATAAATGTAGGCAAATGACCAATATCAACCACCGTATACTCTGGGAAAATATTATTTATAAAAATATCATTCCAAGTATTTGGATCTTTTGAACGAGTATTTTCTAAAGTATCAGGTACATCCAATATTTTATTCGAGTTTGTTACTAATTTGTTATTTGAATCCTGTATTCCATACGTTAATGCATCTAATTTATAAATTTTCGAATCAATGGAGGAACGGACATTACATTTTTGACGGCAAGCAGCATACGGACTAACAGAATTTTCTTCAAATGAATATTCACAAATTAAATCTTCTAACCTTGAGTCAAAAATGACATATCCGTGAGGAATATTGTTCTGATAATACTCAACAATATAACCTATTGCCTGACCAGTTGAATCATAGAATTTTATTGGATTTAGTGCTGTTAAATTAATATTATTTGTTGACTCAGCAAAATTTTGAGCTAATGATAAAGCTAAGTCATCCGTCATAATGATAGTATTTTCTTCTCCAGATGGTTCTTCAGCTTTAGAAGTAAAACAAGAATTAAAAGTTAATATTGCCACTAAGGCTAAACCACATAATAAATACAAATATTTTTTCATATACTTATACCTCTCTTTTTTATTAACAGTAGGCGTTTGCGAAACACCACAAGCCGCATAAATACGGCGTTTTTCTGTTGCTA
>DAVZKO010000140.1:0-5661 GCA_052272205.1 Schaedlerella sp.
TGAAAAGAAGCATGGACAATATAATCATCAAGAACATCATAAACAATGGAACCAAATCAGAAGTTTATTAATCAGAAAGAATGGACGCAAAACCGATTGACGGTCAATTATAACAAGGATGCACCTAAACCTGAAAAATGGCTGGCATTCCTGGACGGACTGCTCGAAGCGGATGATATTGTCTGCCTGCAGGAGTTTATGCCATACTATAATTCCTCTTTCTTCGTTTCTCTTCCTTAACCAAGTTTCAAATTCTTTACGAGGAATACGAACAATATTCCTCATTTGAATAATTGAAAATTTTCCTGTTAGAGTACATTGATTTCCTAGATAAAAGTAAGCTATTAAATTCATTTAAAGTGAAAAACATAGGTCAACAGTGAAAAAACACACTGAATTTCAAAAAAACAGTATGTTTTCGAGAAAAAATGGTATAATTTCACTATGAATGAAAGGAGCGTATAAAATATGGAACCATATAAAGCATCGAAAATGCCATTAGAATATAAAATTGATAAGGAAATGCTTAGATTGATTTCTGATGCGAATGTAAAATACGGTGAATATAAGTCACTGTTGAATACGTTGGAATTTGATGCAGGCTTTTTCTTAGATTCCGTTATCCTGAATGAGAGTTATAAATCAACTCAGATAGAGGGTACTCAGATTTCTCAGGATGAAATGTACTATCTAAAGTATATGGAAATAACTGACGATAATAGAGAGATTCAAAACTTAAAAAGAACCATTGAATATGCAGCTTCTCATTTACAAAAGGGAAATTACATCAGCTATGAGCTTGTAAATGAGATGCACAGAATAATATTGGATAGTGTCAGAGGATTACAGAGAAGTCCCGGACAGATCAGGACTACACAAAACTGGATCGGTCCACGAGGATGTACAATTGATACTGCAACATTTGTTCCACCAATTCCTGAAGAAGTGTATGGACTACTGACCAATTTGTATGAATATATGAATGATGAATTTATTGATCCATTATTGGTAAATGTTGCTTTATCGCATATGCAGTTTGAAACCATTCATGCGTATAAAGATGGAAACGGACGTTTGGGCAGAGCACTGATTCCGGTACAAATGGCAATGCTTGATGGAAGTACACCGATTTTATATATGTCAGAAATATTGGAACTATATAAGCCATCTTATCAGAGAAACCTTATGGAATGTAGAAGAGGTAATGTGGCTGGATATATCAAATTCTTTTTGCAATGTATTGTAGATCAGTGTAATGCATATATTTTCAAACTGGGAAGAATCAAAGAAATATACAAAGAAGATATGAAAACAATCGAAGCAATAAAGGGAAATTCGGTTTATAAGATTATGCCGTTAATTATGAAGCAGATTGTTTTTACAAAAAAAGAAATACAGGAATTGTCAGGAGTATCAACAAATGTTGTATCTAAGATAATCAATCAGTTGGTGGAATTAAATGTGATTGTTCCAGATGCAACAGTGATGAAGAGGGGATTTCGGTATCAAAGAATATATGAAGTGTTTGTAGGATCAAAAGAATTTTAAATATTGTTTATCATTCCTGTTTGTTGGAATGGTAGCCATAGTATCTGGTCTGTAGGTAATCACAGAGCATGCACCGGATATTAGCTGGTGCTAATAATCAGCTAACATTTAGGGTTTATCTAAGGCTTACAGAAGGGATACACAGATTGTATAATATATGCTTTTGCATATAATAAGAGACATAAAATGAAGGGAAAGTACAGATAAGGAAAGATGGAAAAAGGATTCTACGAAGTACATAAGATGAAAGAATATCATGCCTTTACAATTGTACCGCATACATTATTTGATGTGGCAGTTCATATTCCGGAGGAAAGACAATTCGCATTGGGAAAAAGGCATTTTGAAAGATATCCGAAACACTGGCATCGCAGTCTGGAGCTTTTTTATGTCTCAAAGACAGGTTGTACTGTCTGGTGTAATGGAAAGACCAGCGTATTAAGAGACGATGACCTTGTGATTATCAACAGCGGAGAACCCCATGAGATATACGGCTTTGGTGAGGGCGAAAAGGCAGGCTGCTCCCTTATTATTTCCTATGAATTGTTGAAAGAAGCATTTCCGGAATTTGACAACTGGTACTTTGTGGTGGGAGAAAAGAATGCGGCATATCATAAGCTGACAGAGAAAATGATGGAAATGCTCCGGCTGTATAAAAGCGATGACCCATGGAAAGCGTTGCAGTTAAGGAGCGTCATGTATGAAATTCTCTATATCTTAGTAAATGATTTTAAAGTGGATAAAGTGAGTATCATGGATGTGAAAACCCAGAAGTATGGCGAGCGGTATAAAAAGATATTGGAGTATATCAAGAAAAATTATACGGAATAGCTGACCTTGAAAGATACGGCAGAACATTTTGGATTGTCCCAGGAGCACTTTTCCCGTTCTTTTAAGAATTATGTGGGACAGACCTTTACTGGATATGTGAAAAATCTGCGGGTAGATAAGGCAAGGGAACTACTGGTGCAGACAGATTTGAATATTATCGATATTGCGGCAAATGTCGGGGAGCCGGATGCGAAAGCATTTATCCGGGATTTTAAAAGAGCCTATTCTGTCACACCACATCAGTACCGGAAGATGGCAAAGGAACGATAAAAGAATAGAACTGCTTTTTTGTACAAAAAGTGGTTCTGTTTTTTGTATATTACTTACAAAAACAAAAGGAAGCCCCTTTTCAAACGCTAAAAATTGGAAAAAAACATGCTAATTTATGGAATGATGAAAAGATAAATATCAAATATAATGAATTTATCAAAAAAAGAAAGCGAGGGCTTTATTATGGCGAATAAATATGACGGCTTAGCCAGAATAATTGTTCAAAATGTGGGGGGCAAAGGCAACATTAAATCATTGACACATTGTTTTACAAGACTTCGGTTTGTCTTGAAAGACGAGAGTAAGGCAAATGAAGAAATGTTAAAGAAAACAGACGGAATTGTAAATATCGTAAAGAGCGGCGGACAGTTCCAGGTTGTAATCGGAACACATGTGCCGGATGTTTATGAAGCAGTGATGGATGTGGCACATTTAAATGCACAGGTATCCGAGGATGGAGACCAGAAGACAAGTATCTTAGATGTATTCTCTGGAATCTTTCTTCCGGCAATCGGTTTACTGTGTGCTTGTGGTATCGTAAAAGGTTTACTGGTACTGTTTACCACATTAGGCGTACTGTCAACAGACAGCGGAACTTATCAGATCCTGTATGCAATCGGTGACTGTATCTTCTATTTCTTCCCGGTAATTCTTGGTTATACCGCAGCAAAGAAATTCAAATGCAGTGAGATTACAGGAATTGCACTTGGAACGATTCTGATTTATCCAAATATTATATCCCTGATGAGCGGAGAAGCAATTACAACCGTTCTTCCAGGAACTATTTTTGAATCAGCAGTATATACGAAATTCCTTGGAATTCCGGTATTATTAAGCAATTATTCATCTACCGTTATTCCAATTATTTTATCAGTATGGTTTGCATCTAAAGTAGAAAAATTGGCAAAGAAAATTTCGCCGGCGGTTGTAAAATCCTTCCTGGTACCATTGATTACATTACTGATAACAGCACCGTTAACCTTCCTTGTAATCGGACCACTGGCAACTTGGATTTCTAATATCCTTGCATGGCTTACCAACGCAATTTTCAATATCAGCCCGGCGTTATTTGGTCTGTTTATTGGTGGCTTCTGGCAGGTATTCGTTATCTTTGGTGTACACAACGGATTATTCCCAATCGTATTAAATAATCTTGCAACATTAGGTTATGATTACATCTTTGCAGCAACATGTGCAGGATGCTTTACACAGATTGCAGTTCTTGCAGCGATTATTATGAAAACAAAAGACAAAAATCTTCGTACAACCTCTATTTCCGCACTGTTTTCCGGAATTTTCGGTATTACAGAGCCGGCAATTTATGGTGTGACATTACCATTGAAGAAACCATTTATCATCAGCTGTATTGCATCCGGAATCGCTGGAGCAGTGGCAGTCGTAGGTGGAACCCGTTACTTTAACATGGGTGGACAGGGAATCTTCTGCTTCACCTGTTACATTGACCCAAGCGGAAAGAGCGCAAGCTTGGTATGGAGTATTATCGCAGTTGTAGGAGCAATGATTCTGTCATTTATTGCAACGATGCTGGTATACAAAGACAAGAAAGATGATTCCGAAGCAAAGAAAATTGAAGTGAAAACAGCAGAGGGCGAAATAATCGTAACAAGCCCTGTTACAGGAAAAGTAATTCCACTCAGCGAAGTAAAGGATGAAGCATTTGCATCTGAAGCACTTGGTAAAGGTGTAGCAATTGTTCCGGAAGAAGGATGCGTCGTAGCACCATTTGATGGAACCGTAAGCATGGTATTTGATACAGGACATGCAGTAGGACTTACTTCCGAGGATGGCGTGGAAATGTTAATCCACATCGGACTGGATACCGTAAAATTAAACGGACAACATTTTGAAAAATTAGTAATCAATAACGAAAAGGTAACAGCAGGACAGCCATTGATCAAATTTGACTTGGCTGCAATCAAGGAAGCCGGATATGATGTAACAACACCGGTTATCGTTACCAATATGGATGCATTTAAAGACATGAAAAAGGCAGCAGAGGGTGCAGTAAAGGCACAGGAGAATTTACTGGTAATTGAGTAAGAACATGCGGCAAATGTATTGAAAAAGGAGAACAGTCAATATGATAAGAATGAAAGAAAAACCATTCTATTTAAGTGAAGAAGATATTCAGTGGGTAGAGTCCACAAGAGATGCTATGACACTGGAAGAAAAAGCAGGACAGTTATTCTGCCTTCACGGAAATACGAATGATCCAGAAGAACTGAAGGAAATTCTTACGACTTATCATCCGGGGGCGGTCATGTACCGCCCTTCTGCAAAAAAGGTGATTTATGATACACATAAATACCTGCAGGACAATAGTAAGATTCCACTTCTTCTGGCAGCAAACTTAGAGTCAGGTGGAGACGGAATTGGAAATGAAGGAACTTTCTTTGGCAGAGAGATTCAGGTTGCAGCAACGGGTGATGTAAAAGAAGCATACAATCTTGGTGATATTTCAGGAGCAGAAGGCGCTGCAGTAGGCGTAAACTGGTCCTTTGCTCCGGTTGTTGATATTGATATGAATTTTGAAAATCCGATTACCAATGTCAGAACCTTTGGAAATGATAAAGACCGTGTAAAAGCCATGGCAGTGCAGTATATTGAAGCATGCCAGAAACATGGTGTCGCAGCAGCGGCAAAACACTTCCCGGGAGATGGTGTTGACAGCAGAGACCAGCATCTGCTTACCACAATCAATGCACTCAGTACGAAAGAGTGGGATGCAACTTATGGTGAAGTTTACCATGCAGTCATTGAAAATGGCGTAAAGACCATTATGGCAGGACATATTGCACAGCCGGCTTATGAAAAGGAACTGAATCCGGAACTGACCGATAAGGAAATTATGCCGGCATCTTTATCCAAAGAATTGCTGCAGGGCTTATTAAGAGGAAAGCTTGGCTTCAACGGAATGATTACCACAGATGCCACCAATATGGTAGGTTTTGGCTGTGCCGGAAGACGTAAGGAGCTGCTTCCGAAATCCAT
>DAVZKO010000141.1:0-5589 GCA_052272205.1 Schaedlerella sp.
TTCTCTTCATCCATGCAGTTCTTGCTGCATACTCATATCAACAATTTCATTTTATCACGTCTAATCATCAATATCTATCCGTTTTGTCAAAAGAGAGTAAGATGAATTTTCACCTTACTCTCCGTTCATATTTATAATATCCATCTTATATTCAAAAATACCCCCAAGTCACCAACCCAGGAGTATTTTAGTATAATCAGAATATCCATCTTATCTTACTTCAATTGTTTTTACTACATCTTCGCATCCATTTGCTGAAATCGTTACTGTAATGATTCCAGATTCATGTCCGGCTCTTACACATGCCATCGCATCTCCATCAAATGTATTACAACATCTGTCAAAATAATCTTCTTCATTAGACGGATTACTACTTCCAAGACCTTGTAATTTACCTGCACCATCAACAGATACCGTAATCTGTTTTATTTCCTGCTGGTTCATTTTTCCATTTTCATCACAAAGCGTAATGTTCAGATAACACAGATCTTGTCCATTGGCAGTAAGCACTTTTTTATCCATTTTCACATCAAGAGTTGTTGATTTCTTCGCTGTTTCCAATGAATATCGTCCTCGTTCCATTCCATTCACATAGTCAATTGCCATCAATGTTCCTGCTTGATACGGCACGGTAAATTCAGCCATATATTGGTTTTCTTTTCCAACTTTTTTTCTTCCCAGACTCTCATCATTCAGAAAGAGTTCTACTTCTTCCGCGTCAGAATAGACATCGACACTTGCAGAAGCACCTTCGTATCCAGTCCACGTCCAGCTGGAAATATTGTCTTTAAACATCCACGGTGTTTTCGATGGAGTCTGTCCATTACGATCAACTCGTTCAACCGCAATATATGGTTCATGCCTTAATCCATATACAACTTCACGATAATAACTGATTGGTCTTCGTACCCCTGTTATTGTGATATCCCCAATGTATGCCAGACGATCCGGATAGACACTGCCAAAATTCTTTGTTCCGTCGTAATAAAAAATACCACAGCCTGCTTCTCCGAGATAATCGTATCCTGTCCAGGTAAAATCACCTATAATATGAGAATAATCCTCTACCAATGTCCACAATCTGAATATATCTGCCGGAAATGTTTCCGTTCCCACTACCGCTTTATTCGGATGCAGCTGTGCCTCTAACACATGGCGTCCTGTCATGTAATTTAATCCTACAATATCTGTCGCATCACTTACCCCTGCAATAGCTTCTGATAATTTAGGATGTGTTGCAAATGCGTCTCCTGCCTCACCAGACATGAACTCCATGATTCCATTGAGTGCATTGCTTCCCATGGATTGCCCTTGATTATCACCATTATTTCCTTCACCTTTTCGTTTAATCAATGGAGCCACATCTCTCATAATTTCAAATAGTCTGGCTCCTGCCGCATTTAATCCGTTCACACCACAAGTTGTAAATCGTGTATCATCCAGTTCATGTAGTTTCTCACAAAGCATCTGACTGATTTCAACTCCACGCTTTGTCCCAAGCTCAGATATTTCATTTCCGATGGAATAGATTGCTACACACGGATGGTTATAGTCCTTGTTTACCATTCTAGTTGTAACTTTTTCCCATTCATCTAAGAAATGTAAGGCAAAATCATGGTTGTTTTTATGAACTGTCCACATATCAAACAGTTCATCCATAACGATAATACCCATTTCATCACAAATATCCAGCATTGCCTTGCTGATTGGATGATGAGAACTTCTAATACTGTTAAATCCTGCTTCTTTGATAATACGAAGCTTTCTTCGTTCCGCATCATATATCGTGGCTGCACCAATAATTCCATTATCATGATGCAAACAAGTTCCCCGCAGATTCAATGACTTTCCATTTAGACAGAACCCGTGTTTTCCATCTACATAAATGGTTCTGATTCCAAAATGTTCCTTCTGTTTATCAAGAATTTCTCCATCCTTCAAAAGAGTAACTTCTATTTGATAGAGATTTGGATGTTCTGTATCCCATAAGTGTGGATGTTCAATCTCCGCATTCCATATGAACTGTTTTTGTCCACATTCCTCATCTGTGATTTCTTTCTTACAACTACAAATTACTGCTCCTTCATAATAAATATCCATTTGAGCTTCATCTGCTCTGGAATCTTCGGAGATATTTTCTATCTGAACAGCTAATTCCAACTTTGCCATTTTTTCATCTGCAGATTTCGTTGTAATCTTCATGCCTTCCGGCGGAATATAAGTGGATGCTCCAAGATATAGATTGACATCTCGATAAATTCCACTTCCGGAATACCATCTGGAGTTTTCTTCTGCTGAGTTATCTGCAATGACTTTAATCTGGTTCATCTGTCCGTAATTCAAATATGGTTTCAAATCCACAAAGAATCCTGAGTATCCATACAGGTTTGTAGCCGCCAATGCCCCATTCACATATACCATTGCTGTTTCATATATACCCTCAAATTCCAGAATAACAGCTCTGTTTTCCCATTCTTCTGGCACATCAATGTTTTTAAAGTATGTATAAATTCCACCCGGATAAAATCCTGTCTGGCTTCCATTCTTTGTCTCTTTGGAACGTTTCTCATAAATCATTGCATCATGCGGTAAGGTCACAACCTCCGGTGCATTTCCAGACATTTCCATAATTTTTAAAGAAGAAACCAACCCTTTACAGAATTTCCAATTATCTAGTAACTTTATTTTTTTCATAACACACTGCTCCTATGCATTCTGATGTTCTTCATCCCATTTCTGATTTGCTTTTTCTACATCAAGTCTAGACAGTAAAAATGTAATCAGCACACCGATGAGAACCGGAATAATCAGATATATCCACAAAATCATATTTGTTGCTCCTGCGGTCTGAACGGCAGCATCATTTACAAATCCGCCCAATGCCAATAACCAGCCTACTGCAGCTGTACCGATTCCACCACCGATTTTTACACCAAGAGAAGAACAAGAGTACATTGTTCCATCCATGCGAATTCCAGTTGTTCTTGTTGTGTAAGCACTAGCCTCTGCAATAAACGCATTCAATGAACCACTGAGGAATCCTGCAAAGATACCTTTTATGAAAAGAATAATGAGAAACAGTGTAATATTTTTTGTTACCGCAGCATAAATCAGCGGAATACCAAGTACACAACTAATGCCATATCCCCATGTATTTACCTTCTGCATATTACCAACTTTTTTAATAATGATTGGTGCAATAATTAATGCAAGGATTACCGGGAACATTTTCATCATATTTAGTAATCCATAAATCCCTTCATTTCCAAGATAATATGTTGCAAAGAAAACACCTGATCCTGTAACGAGATTGCTCATAATATAATACACAATGTAAATAGCAACAATCATCAGATAATATTTATTTTTCAAAAGGACTTTAATTGTATCCAGAAAACTTAATTTATCTTCAGCTGGCTTTCCGTCCTCTTTCACGGTTACTTCCTCATCCGGAAGTTCTTTCACAGCAAGAACACTGATGGTATTTACAACAAGTGCAATGATTGCAAATACAATAGCAACCATTCTCCAGCCATTTGCACCGCCACCAAAAGCACTTACTGCAGAAGTTACTGCAAATCCTAATACAATATTTGTTACAACTGCAAACATGAAACGGAATGAACCAAGTTGAACTCTTTCATTTGGGTTCTTTGTAATCAATGCAGTCAGTGATGAGTATGCAATACCATTCGCTGTATAAAAAATTGCATTTAGACAGGTATAAAATACGAAGAAATATGCATACTGTGCAGTTCTTCCCATTCCTGCCGGAACCGAGAAAAGCAGTGCCAAACAACCTGATACACCAATTTGTGCATATAACATCCACGGTCTTGCTTTTCCCATTTTAGAATGTGTTCGGTCAATCATATTTCCAAAGAACACATCTGTAACTCCGTCCACACACTTGGATACCAACATCAATGTACCAATTACAGCACTGTTCATTCCCATTACACTTGTAAGATACAACAACAAAAAGCTGGAAACTAATCCATAACTACAGTTTGATGCAAGATCACCAGATCCATAAGCTAACTTTTGATAAAACTTTAAATATTTTTTTTGCGAAGCATTCTCTCCCATTATAACTTCCTCCTTAAATGTCATGCCCATTTTGCCGGCTCATGGGCTCTCTATATGATATGTCTCAATCATATCGTAATTATTATCCGCCAACAATATCATTTATTGGCAAAATGTGATATACTTTGTAACATATCTGGGAATCGAGGTGCTTATATGCCGAAAATATCATTTAATGAAGATTATAAAAATGCATTAACTATCTATGGCAGAGAAAGTCATTTTAATCAATATTATCATCTGGATACACCATTTAGTTTCGTATTAGAGACCTATTATAAGGATGAAGCAAATGAATATATCAGTTTGACTAATTTTACACCGACTGACATTAAACACACAATTGTTGCAAACCCCAATACAATCTTCACAAGTCAAAATCGTGTGTTACATCAACATGATTTCTATGAATTCATGTATGTTTTAGACGGAACTGTAACAAACTCTATTGAAAATACTGTCCGTATCTATCCCAAAGGTTCAGGATGTATCGTTAACCGAAATTTGAGACATGCCGAAAGATTTGACGGAAACTTCCGTGTATTTTTTCTCAATCTATCCAAGGAATATATCACTAAGATGATAAAAGAGACGCACAATCTCTATTTTGCAGAAGAACAGGAGATACTGGACAGTCCGGTCTTAAAATTCTTGCAAGAAAGTGAAAATAATGATGCTCTGTCTAACAAGCAATTCCTTGATATATTTCCGGTACAAGGAAATGATTTTGCACATCGCTGTATGTATAAAAATGGAGAAAGCATCTCAAAAACTATGCTTTCTCCTACCTTTGGGAGTTCCCATCTGATTGACGGATATATTTGCAATATTTTAGGACTTATATGTGATGCAACAGCTTTTCACACAACTCATGTGAAATTAGATTACGACAACGACTTTTTAATTTTTTCCAGAGCAACCCATATGATCGAGGATTCCAACGGATTAATTTCACGTGGTGAACTAGAAACAGAATTGCATTATAGCGGAGATTATATCAATCGGATTATCAAAAAATACAGCAATTTAAACTTATCTAGTTATTGTATGAACTATCGCTTAACAAGGGCCATTGATTTGCTGAAAGAAACGAAACTTTCGATTTCTGAGGTTGCATTTCAGCTTGGCTTTAAAAACCGTACCCATTTTTATAAACAGTTCAAGGATCACTATGGGATGATGCCTAGCTCATTTCGAAAGCCACAGTAGAATAGAAGGTTTTCTATTCTACTAGAACTGTCAATGTAATGGCATAGACTGTATTTATTAGAAATACCGTAGCTCATGCTACTATTATTTTGTTGCAAATTGAAATAAAAATTCAAATTTGTAATTGGCTTTATTTTATCATATTTCGATACAAAAATCTATGCACAACGGTCAAACTGAAACTTAAAAATGCTCTCAATCAAATTCTATTTTTCCATATCAACATTGGTAAGGGCGTCTGCCAGAAGGAAAGCGTAAGATACTGTATATAGACACCGAGCAGAGCAGATA
>DAVZKO010000142.1:0-5424 GCA_052272205.1 Schaedlerella sp.
CCTATTCTGCCTTGCGCGTAGTCGCGTTGAATGATAGGAATGACTATTTTCTTTGATTTCAACAGATTCCAAAACGAAATGTTCTTGCTATATTCAGTCATGATAGAAATTTTTCAAGTGTTGTTTTGATATTTTCCATATAGGCATTGGCATCATTCATACTCCAAATGTTTGGATCGAACGAAGCAGCGTTATAGTATTTCAGGAATACAGATTTGGTGCATGGCGGAATGAAAGAGGATTGGCTTTCTTGAACTTCACAATCCGCAATCTTTCCATTCTCATCAACAGTTGGTGGAAGGAATCTCTTGCCCTGATCCTTACCAATAATGACTCTGCGCTTGGCTGGAAAGATAGCATTCCCATAACTCCGGTTGGTGGATGAATCCAGTAGAGCAAAGTTCCATATTTTATTCTTTCCTTCTTGAGACAACCGAGGAATCTCATTTATGCCATCAATGGTTCTTCGTAATTTCTCAAATCGCTCATTCCGTTGCTTTTGTTTATCTTGGGCATCATTTTGTTCGTAATTCTTTCCGGTAAATTCCTTAAAGAAGATTTCAATATCTTGTCTGATTTTCTTGAATGTTTCACCTTGAAGTCCGAAATAGGCATTAAGCAGCCATTCGCGTTGAGTTCGTATGTCGTTCAGTTGGTTTTCAGTGTTGGAATCGATATGTTCCACGTCCCATCCTTCCAATTTATATAAGTGGAACGGAAATTTGTAGAACACGCCATCGTTATATTTGCGGTTTTCGGCAAGAACCTTGTTTTGGTTGATAACGGTTTGTAGATTGTGTAGAAGCAGAATGGGAAGACAATTTCGTTTGTCCCCGCCTTTGATTTCTTGAGGACTTTCCGCGTCAACCTCATAGACGGTATTTTTAATGTCCTTGTAACGGATGCTTTCCTTGATTGCACCCATAAGATATTCTTCACGGAAAGCCGATTTGGTGGCATATTGTATCCATTGCCGATAAATCTCGTTCACGGTCTTCCCGATACAGAGCAGGAAACCGATGTAGTGATACAGTTCCTTGTCGTCAAACCACTCTTGCAGGGTCTGGAAAATCTCTTTCACTTTCTCCCAGATGGTTTGGAGGGCCTCTTCTTTGGGGCTATGCGTTTCAAAATAATGATTGAAGTAACGGAATGTTATGAGGTCATCACTTGTCTGCATCTCTTCTTGGTCCATGGTGTCATTACATTGAAGCATGTCTTCCTGACGAATAAGGTCAAAGATAAAGTCGATGCGTGTCGGACGTTCGTTGCCAGGCATATTGAGAAACAGCCAAAACTCGTTGGATTGAAGTGAGTATTCTATGACATCCCATTCCATGGCTATCTCTTGCTGCCGCAACCTGACATTGCTGTAATTATCGGTCTCAAAATTGGATTTGTTCAACAAGAGGGCCTTAATCAGTTCCGCATTTGTCAACGAGATTTTTCCAATGTTCAATCGGGTAAACACTTCCTTGGGGTTTTCCTCATGGGTCTCATACCAAATGAACTTTACCTGATTGAGCAAGACGTTCAGGAATCGGGCCTCATCTTTTCCTTCCAGCCATGTGCCGATTACATTGAACGCTTGTTCGATATGGTAATAGTCAATGTTGTTATTGGCAACGGAGGCAGAATTCTCACTTTTTATATCGTTTAGGAATTTAGCGCTATCACTCCGGGTTTCATATTCAATGTCATAGAAATGAGATTGCTGTAATACCTCCAAAATCAAGCGGATGGTAGTCAGCCTTTGTTGCCCGTCAACCACTTCCCATTGTTCTTTCGAAGTTTCCAAAATACGTTTAACTTCACTCAAAGCATCTGCTTTATGTATCTTCTCCATGATTTGGTGTTCGTCGCCAGGTCTATTCACTACAACCAATGGCTGCAAGCAATAGATTCCAGCATTACCATTCTTTTTGCTGAATTCAAAAATGTCGTTCAACAAATCTTTTACTTGCCGCTGCGTCCAACGATATCCTCGTTGATAGGCGGGAATATAAAACGCCATGCCTCGCAGTTCCACAATGGATTTTAGTTCTAATGCATTCATTATATAATTTCTGTTTGTAATCAAATATCAAAATATATTAGCTAATATAGCTACATTCCGAATTTGTTCTCAAAAACGATTTACTACTAACTGTCATCTGTATATTCTTGACGACCATTGAAACAATGGAAACTCTTTTGGTTTTAATAAAAGTCATATTTGTCATTGCGCCCATTTAAAGCTTTCCACTACAATAGTCCATTTTCTCCAGTTTACACCATCCTGCATCCCTCACCTCCTGCAGAAACAGCCGTGCACACATCTCCGCATCATCGCCTGCCCGATGGTGTTGTCTGTAAGGTATCTTAAACTGGTCGCAAAGGTAATCCAAACTGTTACAACCAAAGTCATAGAGTCTACATGCCGCACGGAGTGAACAATAATAGGTTATATCCGGCTTCTCCAAGCCATATAGTTCCAATGAGTGACGGATACAACCCATGTCGAATACGGCATTGTGCGCTACAAATACGGGAATGTCTTTGAGATATTCAGAAATCTCTCTCCATACTTTCGGAAGTTCCGGAGAATTAGCCGTGTCACTCGGGCGGATACCGTGAATCTGCATATTCCAATAACTGTAGCTATTCTCTTGCGGACGGACAAGCCACGAACGGGTTTCCACTATCTTTCCATCACGCACCACGCAGATGCCTGCCTCGCAGATGGAGGCGCGTTTGCCTGTGGCCGTCTCAAAATCAATGGCTATGAAATTTATTCCTTGCATGGTTTATTCTCCTCTTCCCAAGTGTAATAGTCCAACATATTTTTGGCGAAATTGCGCATTTCATCGCGTACAGATTTCGGTTCCAGCACTTCCACCTGGTCGCCTTGGGCAAGAACCAACTGATAGAAATCGAAAGTCGGTTTTAAGTGATATTCAAAGAGCGTGGACTCGTCATCACCTTCTATCTCCCGTTGCGATTCGTGCAAAGGCAGTGTGCGCAGATAGTCGGCAAAACCACCGTAAGCTAAAAGCACGATGCGCTGGATAGGCTCATCCGATGTGATTACTCCGCAGCATCCTTCAAAATATTGGTTGACATCGAAGCTCTTCTTCATCTTGAACGTCTTGCCCGTGTTCTGAATCTCCGAAATGCGGTCAAGGGCATATACTCGGTAGACATCAGCGGGCTTGATGCCTTTCTCTTTGTCGCGTTCCGAATAGTACGGGCTACGTGCCACCATGTACCAACGGCGCTTCACGACTTTCAGGCAGTATGGTTCAATTTCAAACGTGTTGGCTTCCGGTTTGCCGAACCCTTGATGCGTAATGTTCAACACGTGATTACGTCGCATAGCCTCGGTGATGGGCGTCAGCCATGTTTGCCCAGATGGAATATCCTCAAAAATAATCCGGTCTTCCAGTTTGTTGTCCACCTGGATTTGATTCAATGTAGCATAGGAACTAATCAGCCAACTTCGCAGGTTGTTTCCTTCCAGCCGTTCCGGCTCGTCTATGTAATATCGGTAGTCGTCTTTGCGATCGCAATCAATGTACACGTCAAAGATGTCCTTGATGGCTTTCTGGTGATTGTGGAACGTGCGCAAAGGTAATTCCTCACCGTAGCCTAGTCCGCTTTCCTGCCAAAGCTCGCTGATGTCTTGAAACGTAAGGCGTTTGTACCGACACAGGGTATCTATCAGCCAGACATACCGCCCAAAGAGATTTGCTGCCATACAGTTATTGATTTAAGTTTTGCTACAAAATTACATGTTTTCTTGTGAAAAATCGCAGCACATCTTTGTTTTTTTCCACTTTTCCCGTTTTTTTTGTGGTTATGCCTCGTTTTGGCACTTGACAATCTTTACTTTGCAGCAGAATTGATGTTAAACCATTTAATAATAAGTAGTATGGCAACAAAGAACTGGAACAATGATTTTATGGCTAAAGTGTTGAAAGAAGCCGCATGGAAAGAACTGTCAAGCGAGTTCGCTTGGAGTTCCTGGAAAAATATCAAGACTATATTCCTGCATCCGCTCTACAGCGTTCCCGCTTATGAGATAAGTTGATTGAAGACGAAAAGAAACAGTTGAAAATCCGTATTTTTTATAAAACAAAATGAAAACGATAGAAAGTTATAATGTAAAAATCTATACTGACCGCATCGAGGACAGCGCCAGCGAACAAATCAAGGAGTTGCTGTCCATCGATGTGTTCGGCAAGTGTAAAATCCGCATTATGCCCGACGTACACGCCGGAGCAGGCTGTGTCATCGGTTTTACGGGAGACTTGGGCGACAAGGTGATTCCCAATATCGTGGGCGTAGACATAGGTTGTGGCATCTTGGTGCAGCCTCTTGTCTGTGCGGGCGACATAGACTACCATGCCCTCAACGAGTTCATTCTTCACCATATACCGTCAGGCCGCAATTACCGGGACAACCACTATGCACCGCTACCGCAAAAACATATGGATATATATCGCGAAGCTAAGGACCTTATCAAGCAGTTGCACTGCTACCGCGAACTAAAGGAGACAAAACGTTTGAACGCTTCTATCGGCTCACTGGGCGGAGGTAATCATTTCATCGAACTGGACAAGGACGAATGCGGCATGGCTTACTTGGTGGTTCACACCGGAAGCCGCAACTTGGGGAAGCAGGTTGCACAGATTTATCAGAAATTGGCCGTGAAATGCCAGTCGGGCTGGGCAGAGCTGATGGAGGAGCAGAACCGCATGATTGAGGAATACAAACAGACTGGGCGTAAAGCTGAACTGAAAGAGGCTATCCGTACGCTCCATAACTCTTTTAAGATGCGCAAGTCTGTGATACCGCCCGACTTGTCCTACTTGAGTGGCAGTTTTCGTGAAGACTATCTGCACGATATGCTTCTCTGTCAGGAATGGGCAAAGCTTAACCGCCGCCTGATTGTCGGTCTTATAGTGGACTATCTCATTACGCAAGGCTGTACCGACATGGAGGAAAACCGATTAGAAGCGCTCCGCTTCGAGAGCGTTCATAACTACATCGGCAGCGACAACATCATCCGCAAAGGAGCTATCTCTGCATACGAAGGGCAAAAGTGCATTATTCCGTTGAACATGCGCGACGGCTCGTTGATTTGTATCGGTAAAGGCAATGAGGACTGGAACTGTTCCGCTCCACACGGCGCAGGCCGCATAATGAGCCGCAGCCAGGCTTTCAGGCAAATCAGCATGGACGACTACCGCGCCTCAATGCAGGGCATTTACAGCGAATGTCTGACCGAAGAAACTAAGGACGAATCACCGATGGTCTACAAGCCGAAGGATGAAATCATCAGCAACATACAGGATACAGTGTCGATAGTGAACGTCATCAAACCAATATATAATTTCAAAGCAGCGGAATAATTAAATAATATTACATTATGACACTTAACAA
>DAVZKO010000143.1:0-5316 GCA_052272205.1 Schaedlerella sp.
GGCCAAATCTCGACTTACAGCCGGGAATCAGCGATAATAGATCCGTCTTCTTCCCCTCTTCATCAAAATCAATTCCATACGAACTGAGATGAATTCCGGTGAGAACGACTTCTTTGTATCCGTTTTCAGATAATGCTGTTACTTCCTGTACCACGTCTTCCAGTGAACGGCTTCTCACACGGCCTCTCGCAAATGGAATAATGCAATAAGAACAGAACTGATTGCATCCGTCCTGTACTTTGATATATGCTCTTGTGTGCTCTCCCGTACGAGACAAATTCAAATTCTCATATTCTTTTGTATGATTGATATCGATGACTTCTTTTGTCTGAGTCTCATCTGTTTCTTCATTCAACTCTTCCATCTGAGTCTCTTCCAAACCATTCTTCTCTGCTTTTCGTTTTGCCTCATAATCCGTCAAAATCTGGATCAGATCCTGTTTCTTATTATTACCAATCACAATATCGATGCAGGAATCCAACTCATGATGCTCATTCTCCTGGGCCTGCACATAGCATCCGGCAGCAACTACAATGGCATCCGGATTCATCTTTCTTGCCCGATGCAGCATTTGTCTGGACTTTCTGTCTGCAATATTGGTAACTGTACATGTATTAATGATATAAACATCTGCCCCTTCTTTGAACGGAACAATTTCATATCCCTCTTTTTCCAGCATTTCCTGCATTGCTTCTGTCTCGTAAGCATTCACCTTGCATCCCAAATTATGCAATGCTACTTTTTTCATTTATTTTTCTCCTTCCGTTACTCTTTTTTTCTATCAGTTTCTTGACTTTTACATTCCTATCTCGTAGAATAAGCTAAGAGGGAAACACCTCACACTTTTCGTATATCAAGGAGGGACTATATCATGAAAACTGTACAGATTTCTTTAAACTCAATTGACAAAGTAAAGTCATTCGTAAATGAAATTACAAAATACGACAACGACTTTGATCTTGTATCTGGAAGATACGTAATTGATGCAAAATCTATCATGGGTATCTTCAGCTTGGATCTTTCTAAACCAATCGACTTGAACATTCATGCCGATGGCGAATTGGACGATATCCTTGCAGCTCTTGAGCCATACATCATTAAATAATAACGACATACATTTGTCAATTAGAAAGGCTGTCTTTTTAGGCAGCCTTTTTACTTTCCACTCTTAACGAGGTCTTCCAGAATCGACACTCGATCGTATTCTCTTTTATTTCACCTTGATCACTTCTACTGTATCAATTGCCTTCTGTACCAATTCGTCAATTCCCTCTGCCAGATTCAACTCTGACTTTTCAATTTTCTCAAGAATCGGTTTTGTAACCGGATGTTTCGCAACAAAGATTGTACAGCAGTCTTCAAACGGTAAAATTGAAGTCTCATATGTGTTGATCTTTTCAGAGATTTCTACAATATCACGTTTATCAAATCCAATTAACGGGCGATAAACCGGCAGTGTACAAACCGCATTCGTTACATTCAAGCTCTGCATCGTCTGACTTGCAACCTGTCCGATACTCTCTCCTGTAATCAATCCAAGGCATCCATCTTCTTTTGCAAAATGTTCCGCAATCTTCATCATATAACGTCTCATGATAATTGTAAGCTCTTCATGCGGGCATTTTTCATAAATGTACAATTGAATATCTGTAAAGTTTACTACATTCAATTTGATCGGTCCGGAATACTCGGAAACCAAACGAGCCAGATCCACTACCTTCTCTTTCGCACGCTCACTTGTATACGGTGGTGCATGGAAATAAGTCGCTTCCAGCGCAACGCCTCGTTTTGCGATCATATAACCGGCAACCGGGCTGTCAATTCCACCTGACAGAAGCAACATTGCACTTCCGTTTGTTCCAACCGGCATTCCGCCCGGTCCCGGAATAATCTCTGAATAGAGATAAATTTCCTCTCTCACTTCAACATTTAACATAATGTCCGGATGATGTACATCTACTTTCATCTCTGGGAAAGCATCCAGGATTACTTCTCCTAACTGGCAGTTAATCTGCATGGATTGAAGCGGATAACTTTTTTTACTTCTTCTTGCTTCTACCTTGAATGTTTTATTCTTATCCGGATACATCTCATCCATATAAGCAACAACTTCTTTTTTCAGTTCTTCAAATCCTTTGTCCTCCAGACGAACAACCGGACAGATTCCAACGATTCCGAATACTCTTGCAAGACTTTCTACGGTCTCTTCATAATCATATTCTCCCTCACAGTCCACATATACTCTTCCGTAAGATTTGTGAACATAAAATTCTCCGTCTACATCTTTCAATGCAAATCGGATCTGACGCACCAGTGCATCCTCAAACATATAACGGTTTTTTCCTTTGATTCCAATCTCGCCGTATTTAATCAAAAATGAATGAAATTTCATATTTTTCTCCTTTTTAGTGTCGTGTATATCTCCTTAACATCGGTACACAATTATATAGTGTTTCCAGCGTGTAGTCAATTTCTTCTTTTGTTGTAAATTCTGACATACTAAAGCGCAGTGTCGAATCCAGATACTCCTGTGATGTTCCGATTCCGCGGAGCACTCCGCTGATTGCCGGATGATTTGATGCACATGCCGAACCGGATGATACATAGATTCCCTTATCTTCCAGTGCATGCAGCAACACTTCGCTTCGGACTCCTGCGATTCCTACGCTGATAATATGCGGTGCACTGTTTTCATCTGTCAATCCGTGTACAGTCGTATTCTCTATTTTCGATATTCCTTCAATAAAATGTGCCTTCAATTCACGCATCAGTGATACTTTCATATTCAGATCCTGATAAATCATCTTCGTTGCAACACCAAGCCCTGCGATTCCCGGAACATTCTCTGTACCGGAGCGAATATTCTTCTGCTGCTCCCCTCCGAAAATGATTGGTTTGATTTTCACTTTTTCATTGATATAAAGGAATCCGGTTCCTTTCGGTCCGTGAATTTTGTGTCCACTTGCCGAGAGCATGTCAATTCCAACTCTTTTTGGATAAATGTGATATTTTCCAAATCCTTGTACCGCATCCGAATGGAACAGAATTCTCGGATTAAAATTCTTAACCATTCGTACCGCTTCTTCAATCGGCTGTACCGAACCCACTTCGTTGTTGACATACATAATTGATACAAGAATCGTATCTCTGCACAAAGCTTCTTTCAACGCATCCAATCGGATTCGTCCATTCTCATCAACCGGAAGATATGTCACACGAAATCCTTCCTCTTCTTCCAGATATCGCATTGTATTTAAAATTGCAGGATGTTCTATCGAAGAGGTGATCAAATGATTCCCCATACGACGGTTTGCTCTTGCAGCTCCTATCAATGCCAGATTATCGCTTTCGGTTCCGCCGGATGTAAAAAAGATTTCTTTCGTATTCACCTTCAATACTTTTGCCAGAATCTCTTTGGCAGCCTTCACATAATGTTCTGCCTCCACACCTTTTCGATGCATCGAAGATGGATTTCCATAATCCTGACACATTACTTTATATACAACATCCCCAACTTCCGGATATGCTCTTGTTGTCGCTGAATTATCTAAATAAACTTCCATGTTACCTTTCCTTCTCTATGTCGTTTTGATGTCGTATCCAATATACCATTTTTCAGATACTCTGCAAATACGAACTTCCCGATACGATACACCAAAACATTTCTTACTATAAATTATGACTCTCACATTCTAAGTGATACATCAGAATCGACAAAATCGTCAATCCTGCTGTCTCTGTCCGCAAGATTCGTTTTCCCAATGAAACCGGAAGAATACCAAGCTCCATTGCCTGTTCAATCTCCGCTTCTTCAAACCCACCTTCCGGACCGATGAACACACCGATACTCTGTCCCGGACGAATCTGTTCTACTGCTGATTTCATCGCCTTCATCCCTTTGGCTTTCTCATACGGGATTAAACGGATATCCAGTTCCTGTGCCGTCTTCAGTGCCTCTGTAAATGTCATTACATCGTGAATCTGCGGAATCCGGTTTCTTCCGGATTGTTTTGCCGCCCCTTCCGCAATGGCACTCCAACGTGCGATCTTCTTCGCTGCTTTTTTTTCATCCAGCTTTACGACACAGCGTTTTGTCACGACCGGAACCACTTCATACACACCTAATTCCACGGCTTTTTGTATGATCAATTCCATCTTATCCGCCTTTGGAAGTCCCTGAAACAAATAGATTCTGGATGGGAGTTCCACGTCATCCTGCACCGTATCGCAAATGTGTAATCTTGCTTTTTCCTGCTCATATCCATCTAATTCACATATATATCTGGTTGAACTTCCATCGCTGATTTCAACCTGTTCACCCTCTTTGATCCGTAATACATTTTTCATATGGTTCAAATCTGAACCTTCGATTATAATCATATCGTCCTGAATCTGTGAGGATCCAACAAAAAAGTGATGCATCTTTGCCACTCCTTTTTCTTATCTTTTTCAATCAGATACCATTGTCATAAGTTTGTTCCAACAGCAACTAATTCTTTCTGGCTGTAACAGATACCCACTCTCCCTGATATGTTACTTCCAGCACTTCCAGTCCTGCTTTTTTCACTGCTTCTACAACCGTTTCTTCTTTGTCATCAATGATACCGCTTGTGATGTAAACTCCACCCTTTTTCAACTGATTTACAATCACCGGTGTCAATCCGACCAATACATCTGCAAGGATATTGGCAACTACAATGTCATAACATTCATATCCAACCTTATCCTGTACTGCTTTGTCATCAATGATATTGCCTATCATCACTTCATACTGATCTTTCGAGATGCCGTTTACTTCCATATTTTCATATGTTGCATCAATTGCACATGGATCCAAATCAGTTCCGACCGAATGTTTGGCTCCGAACTTGAGCGCGAGCATGCCTAAGATTCCGCTTCCACATCCAACGTCCAGAATCTGTGTATCCGGTGTGACATGTTTGCGTATCTGACGGATACACAACTGCGTTGTCTCATGCATACCGGTACCGAATGCAGTACCCGGGTCGATGTGAATGACCATCTTATCTTCATCTTCCGGTTTCACATCTTCCCAGGACGGAATGATCAAGATATCGTCCACGTAAAACTGATGGAAATACTGTTTCCAGTTATTTACCCAGTCCACATCTTCTGTCTCGGATTCTTCAATTGTACAGTCTCCCAGCTCCATAAACTCGGACATTTCCTTTAATTCCTGACGGACGTTCTTTAAAATGCTCTCTGTATCCGCATCTTCTTCCAAATAAAAGCTCAGATATGCTACACCATCGTCCGCTTCCACCTGGTGGCGGATCGACCAGCCCTTCCGCCACC
>DAVZKO010000144.1:0-5281 GCA_052272205.1 Schaedlerella sp.
ATAATAAGTTTACGCTATCGCTTATTTTAATGCAAGCATACCCGTGAAAAGTAACCCGTTTTTTGATGAAATTCATAAATTGTAACCAACAGATATTGAAAAAATAGAAAAGTAGGTTACTATATAAGTGGGTGATAAAATAATGACAATGAAAAGTATTTATACCAGTTTAAATTATCAAAAAATGATGTATGAAAAACAACTTATTGAGAAAAAAAGAGAATTGCAAGATATTAAAGTGGAGAAACAAAATATTATAATTAAAAAAATTCATGGTGAATTATATTATTATGCACAATACAGAAAAGACGGTAAAGTGAAGAGCAAGTATTTATCGCCGGTAATACCAGGGAAAAATGAGATGTTGGGAAAAAGGACGAGCGGATATCAATGAGATTTTAAAACATCTTGGTCTTACAGAGTATAACCCGTATGAAATAGTACGAAAGACACATGGCGTTAGTTATAACGATTTTATCTGGTTTCGATTTCCAGGGGAAAATTTAACGAGTAAAGATGTACTGGTAAGGTGAGAATTATGTTTAAAGCGAATATTGATAATAATTACATTGTTATCCAGGAAGGAACGAGTGAAGGAACACAAATAAAATATAGAAAAGATGGTAAATTATTTGGGAAAAGGGTTTTCTGTTGATACAACGAAGGCGTTGGCATGGTTGGAGCAGGAAACAGAATCGATAGAACGAAATGTGTTAAAGTACCAGATAGAGCGTTATGCGGATATGCTAAAGAGAACATAATCATGGAAATATATAGATAGAATCTTTAAGACCAAGGAGATGCCGGCAGAGTTACTCTCTGCCAAGCATCTCCTCGATTTTTTCCTGCATTTCTGCAACTGTATGTTTCCGGGTGCGGGCACATTCCTGAGCCTGGCATCCGCAGATGATGCACTTGCGGTAATTTCCGCGGGAAAGCTTCATTCCATCGGTATTGATAACATCCATATCAAAAAGTCTGCCGAATGGATGATTCTCTTCAATCTCAGTTGTAAGTTCTTTGATTTTTTCAGCCGGATGAGATACTGCAAGGAGTATTTCGTCACCGGTTTTTTCGTGAATCTCAAAAGCTTCTTTAATTTCAGCATTGTGATTGCTTAAAGTGGCAAGAAGCAATTCCTTTCCACTATTAAAAGCAGTTCGAATCTGTTCATTTGTTTTGACTGGACCCGGAATATTCATGCAAAATGAGATGACCGGGCAATTATATTTTTCAATGAGTGAATTCTGAATTTGTGCACGATGTTCACGGCACATTAACATATCAGTTAAAACAACTTCTTCTCCAATCATAGTACATGTCTCCCTTTAACAATAAATAACTTAGTTCATCATTATTTTAAACAGTATAATTGTAAATCGATTTCTATAGGTAGAGCAAAATCGCTTAATGATGAATCACATTTTTTGCATTGCGGATTTTCTCAATTACAGGTTTGGCTTCTTCACTTTGGAAATATTCCAAAGTTGTTTTCGGAACAAGTGTCTTGAGCAGTTCCATTTGATTTTCCTTCAATGCGTTGCGGACAGTGGAAGCACTGATGACAGAACCGTCAACTTCTTTTCGCGGAATAATATGACATTCGATTCCGTTTTCCGGAAGTTTGGTAGCCATCACCTGATTATAAATACCGGTTACTTCACTGTTCGGTTCCTCTCCGACATAACGGCTATTGATTCCGAGAGCCTGTGCAATCTGAACAAATATAGTCAGGTCGAGATTTGCATGACTTTCCATCACAGCAGTAGCATCTTTTTGGAAATAGCTTGGGAAGGTGGCATTGCTGATAATGTATGGACCACTTTCGTGGTAAATGATATTATGCAAGTGCGCAGTTCCGTCCATAACCAGTTTTTTGCGTACGGCAAACGGAACAAGACTGGCATCCTCGCTTACTAAAAAGAGATGCAGAATATCATTTTCCGCGGCTGCTTTTTCCACCAGATATTGATGGCCAAGTGTGAAAGGATTGGCATTCATGACAAGTGCGGCACAGCGGATGCCGGAAGGAATCTCATTTGTTTCATTTTTTAATTTCTTTAAGTAATCCTGAAATCCACTACGACGATTTTCCATGAACACAATCTGGTTTTCAATTCTTGCAATTTCATAAAAACCTAAATCCCCGAAAAATTTGGCAGAGCTGCATTTGGTATAAAGAAACAAGTGGGTGTTGCCACGTTCAAATTGTACACCGATGAGATGGGTTACAATCTGATTCATAAGTCCCTCACCCTGATGAGCACTGCTGACAGCCATACAGCGCAACGTGTTACCAAAACAGCTTCCGGTGGCGATGATATTCATCTCGTCATCATACATACCACAGGTGTAATCTAAGTTGGCATCCCTTCGTATTCCTTCGGCTTCGAGCAAGGTATTAACTTGTGTATTGGCTCGAGTGTCGGATGGATAAATTTGTGAGATTGCGTATTCTGACATTGCGTAATTCCTCCATGAGATTTTCAAAACTGCATCAATGTATCGTTTGAAATGACAAATCCAAATGAGATTAACACAGAATGAAAATAGTAAATAATAAATTCATAAGGTTATTTTATCATTCATGCTAAAAATGTAAATAGATGACCAAATAGTATAATGGCTTTTCTGGGAAACAATTTGAGTTTTTAATGAAAAGTGGAAAGAAATAACGTAATATAGTGGTAATAGATAAGAAAAAGGAGAGTATCAAAATGGCAAGAATTGACCACGCGGCAATCCGCACAAAATCATACGACGAAGCTCAGCATTTCTTTGAAGATGTATTTGAAATGCACAAGTGGAGAGAATTTGGTGAAAAACCGGGAAGAAAATGCTGGTACAAAGAAGGTATCCAGCTCTGTGAAGTGGAGGAATTGAATGCATAATCATTACATAAAGGAGGAAATTAAAAATGGGTTATTTCTATTTTGCACGTCATGGACAGACAGTATGGAATGTGGAGAATAAAATATGCGGGGCTACTGATATTGAATTGACGGAAAAAGGCGTGGAACAGGCGAGGGAGCTTGGCAGAAAGATAAAAGAAGACGGCGTAAAGATTGATGAGATTATATGTTCACCGCTTATGCGTGCGGAGGCAACAGCAAAGTGTATCTCAGAAGCAACCGGGATTCCGATGCGAGTAGAGATGCGTCTAAAAGAGCAAAACTTTGGAAAATATGAAGGAACTCCAAGAAATGGAGACGAATTTCAGATTGCAAAAACACATTTTGCACAGAGATATGAGGGTGGAGAATCTATGCTCGAGTTTTGTCACAGAATCTATGGATTATTAGAAGATATTAAGAAAGAATCGGATCAAAAAGTATATTTGCTGGTTGCACATAACGGAGTGGCGAGAGCAGTACAGTCCTATTTTACAGATATGTCAAATGAAGAATTTGCAAAATTTGGAATCAAAAATTGTGAATTAAAAAAATATGAATTTTAGAGCGTAATAAGCAAGAAGGGGGATGTTCGGTGAACATCCCCCTTAAAAATTGTCTCTATTTTATATAAAAGATACGGCCTTCGTTTCTTGGAATTGCATCCGGATAATCTCCATCGATGTATCCAAGAGCGCAATGTCCGATGCCCTCATATTCTTCTTCGATGCCAAGACTCTTAAGTAAATCTTTGCCCCAGTCAGTTTCAAATTCTTCTTTTGCACGGTGAATCCAGCAGCTACCGAGCCCCTGGTCATGTGCGGCAAGCATCAGATTACCCATGACAAGGCTGCCGTCGTATACATGTGTCGGCCAGTCTTTTTTGGCAAGGACAATAAGAATAGCAGGAGCACCATAGAATGGGTCGAAACCTTCCTGGGCTCCGGCAATCTCACCGTTCATTTTAGAAATCTTGTCGCGCAGTTCTTTGTTCGTAACCTGGATGATAATCGCGCATTGAGAATTACGTCCGTTTGCAGCGTACGTTCCGGCTTCGATGATGTTATCCAGAACATCCTGTGGAACCATGTCCGGTTTGAATTTGCGGATACTTCTTCTTGTTTTCATGTTTTCCAATACTTCACTCATGTCATTATTCCTCCATTTCTTCTTCATAGTATTTGATGAGTGCCTGTGTACCTAAATCGCCGTATCCCTCAGCCTGAAGGAGTTCATAATTGGCGAGAACCTGACTTAAAACATCCAGATTCAAATTGCTCATATTTGCCTCGGTAAGTGCCAGTTTCATATCCTTGATAAAATGTTTCATAAAGAAGCCGGGAGCGTAGTCTCCTTCTAAAATCTTAGGACCAAATGTATCTAACTGTTTACTTCCGGCGGCTCCGGTAGAAACAGAATCCAACAATGTCTGAAGGTTCAGTCCCTTGGATCTGGCATAAGTGAGTGCTTCACAAACGCCAGACAGGGTGCCGGCAATCATAATCTGATTGGCAAGTTTGGCATGTTGTCCACATCCGATACCGCCTTGATAATTGATGTTTGTTCCCATGGCTTTAAACAAAGGCATACAAGTATCGTAATCTTCTTTTTCGCCTCCGACAAGAATAGAAAGCGTTCCATTCTTAGCACCAATGTCTCCGCCTGTTACCGGTGCATCTAAGACATGGAAACCTCGTTTTTCGCCTTCGGCGGCAATTTTTTGTTCTAACATCGGACTTGTGGTAGTCATATCGATCAGATATGCGCCATTTGGTGCACTATCCAGAATATTTCCATTATCAAAATAGACTTCTTCTACATCGACAGGAAAACCTACGATCGTAATGATTGCTTCACAATCCTTTACACAATCTGCAATTGTGTCGTGAAAGATTGCGCCTTCGCTGATGACGTCGTCGACTTTTGATTTGGTGCGAGCATAGATGTGAAGTTCAAATCCCGCTTTCATGAGATTGCGTACCATAGACTTGCCCATGATACCAACTCCGATAAATCCTATTTTTCTCATGTCAGACCTCCTGCTGGGTGATATATAGTGGATTAAGGTTAGGAGCGTATACTCCATTAAATTCTTCTTTCATTATAAAATTATAAAGAGGGCTTTGCAATGACAATTAAAAAGAAATTATAGTGTTGCCGTTCACAGGTACTGTGAACAGCAAAATCATAGTAATTAGATTCGGGGAGAAATATCTGACAATAAAGAAAATATAAGGAAAAATTCTAACGCTAAAAATGCAAAAAAACTCTTGATTTTTCTTCACAGTTTGATATAATAACCATGTTGCGTGTGACGAACACGTAAAAATAAAGATGATGCGGAATGGTGTAATTGGCAGCACAGCAGACTCTGACTCTGTTAGTAGGGG
>DAVZKO010000145.1:0-5228 GCA_052272205.1 Schaedlerella sp.
TTTTTAGATAAATTTCGGGATCACCGTTCAATATCAAGTCTGCATATCCAATCGGGTGATTCAAATTTCAGTGTAGATAGTTGAGAGGAAGGTGTTTTGCATGGCAAAAATAGAAAGATATATAAATGAAGATTTTGATCAGTTGCTTTCTAAAATTGAAAACGGAATATTAAATGGTAGTATGTCAGCAACGCTAGAAGATGCCAGTGACTTTCGAAGTGGAACTGCGCGTTGCAGCGTTCGTGTTTTTGAGCGTTACAGCTATGCTGGAGGAAACAGAGTGAGTCTTAATATTACACTTTTTCAAAATGACAAAGATCCAGTTCAACTTTCTGCAATTACAGCAGGAGGAAGCCAAGCTGTATTTTTCAAAATTAATACATGGGGGGAAGAGGCATTTCTCGATAAGTTAATCGAATTGTTGGATTAACTGTTTCTGATTTGGATCGCTCGATTGCTTTCTACAGAGATCTTCTTGGGATTGAATTTCAGGGCGAAATCTTTAAGGAAAGCGAAGAGACAGATAAAATGTTCCGTAAGGAAAATTGTAAAGCAAGGGTTGCATATTTGAATGGTTCGAAGGCTCTTGAATCACCACCGGTTGAATTGATTCAGTCTACAAAACCCTTATCGAAAATCATGTGGAGTGCTTGTCTGAACCGCAGTATTTCGATTTCAGGGCAAGTGGATTTGGGGAAAGCAGAGCGTTTTATTTCAGAGACCCAGACGGAATCATTCTTGAGATGATGCAACCGTTATAAAAGGACACTAAATCAAAAGTTTATTAATGTTTTGCATATTAGGAAAATCCTTCTTCACCAAAATCGTCATCATCAAGTCTCTAAACTGTGCATAAACACCAAAAAGAGTGCGGAAAATAAAACAAAGCATACAATATGCACATAAATGATTGTATTTTTAAGCATAAAAACAATAGACAATTGTAAATAAATATATTATAATCCATATTAAATCAATCAATTATTGCTATTATGTATATGCTGGAGATTGGTCTAGTGTTTCTACCAACTACCGTAAAGAGTTGACTACATAATCCTATGTGGTGACTCTTTTTTTATTTGCCTAAAAAGAGTTTTATTCGATGACCCTTTTTAGGCTAATATTTTTTACAGGGAGGTGGAATTTTTCATAATAAGAGCCGAACTACATAGATGGCAGAATTGCAAAATGTGAAAGTGAGGTTATACTTATGGAAAAAAGGGATAGTTTTTTTGAGAGATTTTTTGGGATTTCACAAAGTGGCTCTACAATGAAGATTGAAGTTTTAGCGGGAATAACAACATTTATTACAATCGCTTATATTCTTATTCTGAATCCACAGATTTTGGCAGACCCATATATAATTATGGGAGATACAGTTATGGCAGGAAAGATTTCCAATGGTGTATTTATTGGTACTTGTATTGGTGCATTCATTGGAACAATATTATGTGCTCTGTATGCTAAGGTTCCATTTGCACAGGCTCCAGGAATGGGACTAAATGCGTTTTTTGCTTATACCATTGTATTAGCTATGGGATATACCTATAATCAAGCATTAGTAATTGTATTCATATCTGGTATTTTCTTCATTGTTATTACAGCAGTTGGACTTAGAGAAGCAATCATCCGTTCAATTCCGGATGCTGTAAAAATGGCGATAACGCCAGGAATTGGTTTGTTTATTACGATTATCGGATTGAAAAATTCCGGATTAGTTGTAGGCAATTCAGCAACACTTGTAAGCATGGTAGACTTTGCACAGTGGAGAAGCGAAGGTGGAGATGTTTCATTAATTTGTGGAGCACTTGTTGCGCTGATCGGTCTGATTGTAATTGGTGTTTTAAATGCACGTAATGTAAAAGGTTCTATTATCATTGGTATTTTAGTGGCAACTGTAGCAGGAATTCCTTTGGGAGTTACAAAATTATCTTCTTTTGACATGAATTTGGGTGCAAAATTCAGTGATTTTGCAGAAGTATCATTATTTAAAATGGACTTTGCAGGTTTATTCGCAGGGGAAAATATCGTGAGCACAATCTTTACAGTAGTAATGCTTGTACTTAGTTTTTCTTTAGTTAATATGTTTGATTCTATTGGAACTCTGATGGGTGCTGCAAGACAATCTGGTATGATTGATGAGAATGGAGAAATCATTCACATGAAAGAAGCATTAATGTCAGATGCGATTTCAACAGCAGCAGGTGCTATGGTTGGTACATCTACAGTTACAACAGTAGTAGAATCCAGTGCAGGTATTGCTGCAGGTGGAAGAACAGGTATGACAAGTTTAGTGACAGCAGTAATGTTTCTTGCTTCAATCATATTTGCACCAATAGTAAGTATCGTACCAGGTCAGGCAACAGCTCCAGCTCTGATTTTTGTAGGTATTCTTATGCTTAGTAATATTAAAGAAGTTGATTTCAGTAAAATGTCAAATGCATTGCCAGCATTCTGTACAGTTGTATTTATGCCATTTACATATTCTATCGCAAATGGTGTAGCAGTTGGATTGATCACATATTGCTTTATGAAACTGTTTACAGGTAAAGCTCGTGAAATCAAAGCTTTGACATGGATTATTTCAATTATATTTATCTTACGATATGCCTTTATGACATTAGGATAAAGCAGAAGGATTTTATTGTAGGAGGTTTAGTAGATAATGAATGAAAAAAAAGATTTTAGAGCTTTAAGGGGGCAGATTGTATATTCTGAATCTTCGGATAAATTAAAGATTTGCGAAAATGGATATCTTTTATATGAAGCAAATAAAATTGAGGGAGTATATCCGATACTTCCGGAAGAATATGAAGGAATACTGGTAGAGGATTATGGAGACAGAATCATCGTTCCTGGATTTGTAGATTTACATGTACATGCACCACAATATGCTTTTCGTGGATTAGGTATGGATATGGAGCTTTTAGACTGGCTGGAGACAAATACTTTTCCAGAGGAGTCAAAGTATAAAGACATAATTTATGCAAAAAAAGCTTATCAGATGTTTGTAGATAATCTGAAAAAAAGTGCAACAACCAGAGCATGTATATTTGCAACGATTCATAAAGAATCAACTATTTTATTGATGGATATGCTTGAAAAAGCAGGACTTGCTACGATGGTTGGTAAGGTAAATATGGATCGCAATTCACCGGATTATCTGAGAGAAGAAACAGAAGAAAGTGTAAACGAAACAATCTCTTGGCTTGAAGAAGTACAAAAGAAACAGTATCAACATACAAGGCCAATTTTGACTCCTCGATTTATACCGAGTTGTACAGATGAACTTATGCATAAGTTGAAAGATATTCAAGTAAAATATCAGATTCCAGTACAGTCGCATCTTTCAGAAAATTATGGAGAGATTGCATGGGTACAGGAATTATGTCCAAAATCAGAATTTTATGGAGATGCATATGATCAGTTTGGGCTGTTTGGAAGAGACAGCAAGACAGTTATGGCTCATTGCGTACATTCAGATGAAAATGAAATCAAGAGGATGAAGGAAAATGGTGTGTTTATCGCACACTGTCCGGAATCTAATACAAATTTATCATCCGGAGTGGCACCTATCAGACAATATTTGAAAGAAGGAATGCATGTAGGATTAGGAAGTGATGTGGCTGCTGGATCTACTGAAAATATGTTTGTAGCTATGAGGTATGCAGTTCAGGCGTCAAAGTTGCGTTGGAGATTAAAAGATGAAAAATTGACCCAATTAACTATGCCGGAAGTATTTTACATGGCTACAAAAGGAGGCGGAGAATTTTTTGGTAAAGTAGGAAGTTTCGAAGCAGGATACGAAATGGATGCAGTAGTGCTCGACGATAAACGATTGATTCATCCACAAGAGATGGAAGTTGAACAACGTTTAGAACGAATGATTTATTTGGCGGATGAACGAGAAGTCTATGCTAAATATGTAGCAGGAGAAAAAGTATCTGATTAAAAAAGAGCTTCTTTATAATTAACGAAAGATTGGAGCTCGACAATAAAGAATTCTTGCAAAGAGGCAGATCCCCAATCTGCCTCTTGCAAGAAAATACCCGTTTTACCTCTTGGATTAGTATTTAATTAATGCGAATCCAAGAGGTTTATTTATGCATACCAGAAACTTTTACTGTTGTCTTAATCATGCTGAATCATTCTTTCATGTTGAAAGCAATCCCCATTGTTGTGTCCCTTTTCTACTTGCTGTAAACGGATTTACGGCAGAATCTCAAGCCAGTATCCATCCGGATCTTCGATGAATTCAAGTCGAACATCCGTGAGACTTGGCGCGTGATTCTGGTCAGCGAAGCTGACATATTCCTGTCAGAATCACTGCGCAGCCGTTTCCACAGTTCGACTCTTTCATAACTTCTTCTATCGTGTAAACAATATACACCCTATTTTCATCATCGCTCCACTTATTCTTGATAGAAAGCCCCATTCAATCTAATAACAATCCATAAAGAACCTTCGATTCACATGAAAGAGAGGCAAACACTTCACTGGTGAATAGTATTTTCGGAATTCGATAAAAGCTAAACTGCTCAGCCTCTTCTCCATAGTAGTAACTAAATACTGCAGTATCACTCATGTCTCACCTTTCCTTTCTCATTCATGTTGTTCTGACTTCCACTGTTCCAAGAGCGAAATAATAATACTTTCTATCTGTTCCTTTCCATACTCCTTTGGAAAGTATTGACGGATTCTCTTCTCAGAAAGTGTTACTTTTACAGGTTCTTTCTTTTCACTCAACAAAATCAATTCCACTGCAAGCTGTGTCAACTTTTCATTTTCATGATATTTCTTTAATTTTTCTGCTGAACTTCCTGTAATAGACGCTCTCTGATTTACAGTACAATCCAGCACCCACCTTTGTTCGTCTTCCGATAAGAACGATAACGAAACTGCCGATAACACCTTAATCTGTCCTTTGTCTACCAGTTGCAATAGTTCCGCTATTAAAAGAGTCAGGCGAATATATCTCTGAACCTTGCGTCCACTATCTCCTGCTTCTTTTCCAACCAGGGCTGCCGCCTCTTCTACACTATTGCGGTCCATTTCACTGCCTAAACCTCATTTGTAACAGGGAAGTGGTCAGCGTTTTTCTTTGTATTTACTACTATAGTGACGACTTCAGCAACCAGCAATCCCCGTTGCCTCAACCCTGGCGGTTTCGTGTGCAAGGGATAGGTCAACGGCACTTTCACAAGCTTTAGAACTGTGTAATTCCCATG
>DAVZKO010000146.1:0-5195 GCA_052272205.1 Schaedlerella sp.
AGAGGGTACCGCAGGCTTTATAGGATGCGGTATATCCTTTGACATTGGATTCGGATACAGTAGGATACTTACGCTTGGACCATTCTTCATATACATCAGAGAAGGTCATCTTGGTAGCTTTGGTATCGAATGGATTATTGTTGTACTCTGCAAGCATCTGTAAGCCTTCAGCTCTTGTAGCAGCGTATCCAACTGTAATCATATCCTGAACCTGTCTGTCCTTTTCCTTATCGTAGTGCCAGCCTGTTGTCTTTCTGACCTGATAAGGCTTTCTTCTTTTTCCGGAAAGTTTTACAACGCTTCCGTATCCGTTGGGTAACTTCATAAGCACCATTCCTTTCGCTTTAAATTCAGCAAGCTGATAGCGAAACAGAGTAGTTGCTAATCCTCGTGGATTGTTTTTGTTACACTTGGGCGTATGGTTTTCCAAATCTCATAATTATCTTCCGTCTGACTGCCGGATGAAAGTAATTCCTTCATTGCCTGCCAGTCTTTTAAAAATTGTACAAGACTCTTGTTGTCAAAAAATATTCCCGGTTCGCCATCTACCTCTTTAATTGATACATTGAATATTTCATCAATGGCAAAGAGGAGAGGGAGTACATCGCCATCAGCCTGAATGTCGAACTCAACCAATGAGTTTACATTGACATTAAGTGCTTCGGCAATTTTCCTTAATTGTTCAGGTTTTGGAATATTCTTGCCTAATTCATACTTGCGGATGGCAACTTCGTGGATGCCACACGCTTCTCCAAGTTCTTTTTGAGTTAATCCTCGAAATGTACGGATTAGCTTAATTTTTTTACCTGTATTCATCTTACCAACCTCCTGTAGAGTCAATCTAACATATCAAAAATGAATTGTCAACCTTATTATTAATACTATTGAAAGAGCAAACAAAGGTCTGTATAATGCAGAATATAAACAGAGCAAGAAATGCTCTATATACAGGAGGTGGTAGAAATGCCAGAGGTACAATACAAGGTTGATTTACCAGCTTTTACAGGACGGAATGTACCAATCAGAGAAATTGCACAGGCAATGGGGAAGGATGCACAGTATGTAAGGGTTGGACTTCAACAGGGGATTCTCAAATTCGGAACCGCAATTAAAGTAGGTAACTCAAATGAGTTCAGCTACTATTGTCCGGATAAGAAGGTTTGGGAAGAGACAGGTTACTTCAGAGATGTATCGGAAGCGGTATAGATTAGGTTAGGAAAGGATGTGGTCGCGATGGATAGATATATCAGTATGGAAGGTAGCTAATATACACCGGCGAAGTTTACTTCTTGTCGGTGTAACCCTCGGAGAGCCCCCGCAGATTTGGCGCAGACAATGGCACATTGGATGTGACAAATCTGCTAGGGGGTTATCATCTTCGGCAGAGCCGAGATGATAAGCGAGCGGGAAATCTGATTTAAGAAGGAAGGAGAGGTGCCTATGGGTAATGTTTCTTACTCGGCACACATTAGCAATGGAAAGAGTGCCATAACAAGTAAGAGTAAATTGCTTGGAGTAGCAAAACACAATTTGCGGAAGTATAAATCGCCAGAATACAGTTCTGATAATATTTTACTTTTGAGAGGAACGGAAGATTTGTATCAGGATGTGAAGAATGTCTATCATCAGGAATTTGATGAAGCGGTACAACAATATAATCAAAAGCAAAAGCGGGCTGACAGACGGATAGGGGATTACTTTGAGCATGTAGCCAATCTGAATCAGGATATGGCAGTTGAAATTATCTTTCAATGTGGGGATAAGGAGTTCTGGGAAGAACATACGGATAAAAAGGAAAAGATGTACAATGTGTATGCTTATCTGTTATCCACAATGGAAAGACTTCTTCCGAATTTCAAAGTGGCAAATGCAGTGATACACTTTGACGAGGCAAGTCCTCATATGCATGTGGTAGGAGTTCCGGTATGGGAAGGTGCTAAAAAAGGACTGGCAAAGAAGGTGTCCAAGCGTAATGTATTCACGCCGGAAAGTTTATCTGTAATATTACAGGATAAATTAAGGGAAGAAGCAGGTTCGTGTTTCAAGTTCAATGTGAAGGAAGAACTTGCTGAGAAAAAGCAGGGACGGAATCATGATTTGTCGGTTATGGAATACAAAGTTGCCAAAGAAACTGAGCATTTGGAAGAATTGCAAAGGGAAGTTGTGGATACAGATAATGAATTATTCGCATCAAAACTTGCTTACCGTCAGGTGCAGCGTGAGAATGAAGACGAGCTTAGAGAAATCAAACAAGAGATTTCTGAAAAGCAAAGTGAAAATTTGAAACTGGATTATGCTATTTCGTATAAGAGGGATAAGCTGGAAGAATACGAGGATGAGATATCCAAGTGGGAACAGTTTAAGAATACACTGAAAACGCTGAAAGAGTATATTTCGGAATATCTTCCGTTATCACCGCTAATTGAAGAATTTGCAAATTGTGTAGAGCATAAGAATGATATTGAAGCCGGAAATAGTTTCAGAGGTCTGCTAAATGCGTTGGGACAGTTTCTAAGAGCATTTAAGGAATTGATTGTTGATGGCGTGTGTTGGTTTCCAAGGCTTATGCGATGGAAAACGAGTAAAGGAGAGGTTGCACCGGTATTCTTGGACTATAAGAATGAAGGTTATGGTTACCGATTGAAAGCATATATGAATGTTGTTACGAAGGAAAAGTACAGCATTGAAAGTATTCAGGCAGAGATTAATCCGGAAAACCGTATTGGTACGCTGGAACAGTTGGAACAAGGGATTGTGGCAGCGGAAGAGATGGTAAGGGAGATGGAAAAGACGAGAGTGAGGGAAAGGTGATATGATAGCCCTGAGAGAAGTTGCTCAGGGCTATTAATGCGTTAAGTATCATTGATACCATAAAGGTTGAGCATTTTTGCTGTGTTTTTTATGGTTTTTGTTGTCCTGGCATGTGTATTTTACGGCAGGAGGAGTGTTTCGACAGATTCTATAGACTATCTGATCGATTTCTTGTTCAGAGGCAATAAAAGTTCTTATCCATCCTTGAATGTATAAAGCTGGAGGATTAAAGGTGCTTTTCCCACCATATCCGATATTTTGTTCTATAATAAATAATTGAGCAAGCACAGCGGTAATATCGATTGGGTTAATAAATTGTGTATAATTGATATTTTCTATGTGTTTAACAGCTTCTAAAGGGTCTGCACCATAGAATATCTCATCAAATGTTAACAACAAATCATTTACGGTTGCTGGAAGCTCGCGAGAACGGAGCTTAAGGTCCAAAAGTAATCTTAAGTGGTTTGGGCGAAACGGTTTATCGTTTCCGATTTGTAAAAATATTTGGAAGTTAGTATTTACATCATAGTCTTTAAATCTTGCTGATAATGTACTCGGACGGAATACAAGAACTTTTTGAGTATCATTAGCATACACTTCGGTCATTGTGTCAAATGGTAAGGTTAATATCTTGTCTAACATTTCATCATATTGCATGGTTTATACCTCCTTAAAAAATTCCATTATTTCAACACCAAGTACATTTGCAATCTGATTGAGTACAGATATAGAAAGGCTCTTATCACATCCGGCAGCTTCAATTTTAGATAGATAGCTAATGCTGATTTTAGCCTGCTCTGCAAGTTGTACCTGTGTTAATTTTGCTTGTTCTCTGTAATGTTTTATATTTGCACCTATAACACGATATAGGTCTGCATCATTGTTGAAATACATATAAAAACCTCTTTCACTATTTGTGAATATTATCGCATGAGAGTAAATAGATATAAATTCACTTATAGTGAAAGAAAATAACTGTGGCATTTTGTGAGATTATGCGTTACAATGATATAATCAAGAAAGTGAAGGAGGCATGACTTATAAGTTTACAACCAAATAATTTTCAGCTTGAACCAACAACGGTCTGGTCATTTCCAGACAGAGGAAGTTGGGCAACGCATTCAGGGAAGTATCGAGGTAATTGGTCACCGTATGTGCCGAGAAATCTGATACTTCGTTATTCAAATCCAGGAGACTGGGTCTTAGATCAATTTATGGGTAGTGGAACAACCTTAGTAGAGGCGAAGCTACTCAATCGCAATGCGGTAGGTGTTGACATCAATCCGCAGTCCGTTTCAATCTCTGAAACAAATTTACAATTCCAATGTGAAACAAATACAAAGATATTTACGCGAAATGGAAATGCTACTGATCTGCATTTTATCAAAGATAGTCGTATTGACTTTATCTGTACGCATCCACCATACGCAAATATCATCAAGTATAGTAAAGGTATCGAAGGAGACATTTCGTTACTTGGTGTGGATGAATTTTTGTCAGAAATGAAGAATGTAGCAGAAGAATCTTTTCGTGTACTAAAGAAAGGCAAAATGTGTGCTGTAATGATTGGGGATGTAAGAAGGTATGGGAAAGTAATACCATTGGGCTTTCGTATGATGGAGTGCTTTCTTCAGGCTGGATTTACAAATAAAGAGATTATCATTAAGGAGCAGCATAATTGTCGTTCTACAGAATATTGGGAGAAACAGAACAATAATTTTCTATTGCTTGCACATGAGTATATTTTTGTATTTCAGAAGTGATTTAATTCACAAAGAGTGAAAGTTTTGGTTGTTATTTAGTATGTTTGCAAGTATAATAAATGTGTGAAAGTTTGTACTTGGTTGAACATAGAGAAGAGGAATCAAAATGAGTAATTCAAGTATCGCTCCATTTGTGAAATGGGCTGGTGGAAAGCGTCAGCTTTTACCACAGATAAAAGAGCGTATGCCAAAACAATATAATAATTATTTCGAGCCATTTGTAGGTGGTGGTGCGGTAACATTTGAATTGCTACCTGCAAATGCTCTGATAAATGACATTAACAAGGCATTGATTAACACATATAAGCAGATTCAAAATGTTCCGGAATCATTTCTAAAAGCGGTAAACAAACTGGATGAGGAAATGTCGGGAAAAAGAACTGAAGTTCTTGGTAAGGAATACTATTATTCCCTTAGAGAGCATTACAATGATAAGCTGATGAAAGCAGAATATGATGTAGAACTGGCAGCGTTGTTTGTGTTCATCAATAAGCATTGCTTTAATGGATTGTATCGGGTTAATGGTAAAGGACTTTTCAATGTGCCATATAACAATAGTCGTAGGGCATCTGTGGATGAAAAGGCTATTATGGAGACTTCGGAATATCTCCAGAAGGTAAA
>DAVZKO010000147.1:0-5177 GCA_052272205.1 Schaedlerella sp.
TGATGCGGAATGGTGTAATTGGCAGCACAGCAGACTCTGACTCTGTTAGTAGGGGTTCAAGTCCCTTTTCCGTAGCTCTCAAGAATCTGTTTCGGCAGGTTCTTTTTTTACTTCTCAAAAAAATTGCGAAGTAAAAAACGCTCCGCGGGAATGTGCCAAGGCATATTCCATTTCACAGGTGGGTTTATTTGATGGCAGGTAGGAAAGGAAGTGTAGGTATGACGATCAAAGAAATAGCAAAGCGTGCGGGAGTCTCGAGTGCGGCGGTATCTCGATATTTAAACGGCGGATATGTCAGCGATGAAAAGAAGGCTCAGATAAAGAAAGTAATTGATGAAACCGGATATATTCCTTCAGCACAGGCACGTATGCTGAGGACAAAAAAGGCATCCCTTGTAGGTGTTGTCGTACCGAAGATTAATTCAGAGTCTATCAGCAGAATCACGGCGGGAATCGAACAGGTACTCTCCGGGAAAAATTATCAGATGTTGCTTGCAAGTACGGATAACAAAGCGGAAAAAGAAGTGGAGTATATGAGACTGTTTGAAAATTATCCGGTAGATGGAATCATTTTAGTGGCAACGATGATGACCCCGGCTCATCATAAATTTATGAAGGAATCAAAGGTGCCGATTGTTGTGATTGGTCAGTACACGGAAGATGCAAATTGTATTTACCATGATGATTATCAAGCTGGTGAGAAGATGGGAAAATATGTAGCAACGCACAGCAATGGGAAAATCGCATACATCGGAGTTACCAGAGAAGATAAAGCGGCAGGTGCCGCAAGAGAGGATGGATTTCGTGCAGGTCTGGAAGCGGGCGGAAAACATCTGGAGAAAGAGTATGTTCGAATTTCTGAATTTACGATGGAATCCGGTTATCAGGCGGCGATGAGTTTATTTGAGAAAAAGGCGGATATTGACACCATATCCTGTGCTACCGATACCATTGCAGCAGGTGTCATTGAAGCAATTATTGCGTATAAAAAAGGGAAAAAATCCATTCATGAGGAAGAAAATTTCGCGCGAATGCAGAAAGTTTTAAATGAGACGGAAATCAAAGTGACCGGGTTTGGAGATAATCAGTTCTTAAAAGCGGTAACAGGTGGAATTCCGACGATTCATTTTGGATATAAAACAAGTGGAATCAAAGGAGCAGAGATGCTTCTGGATGCGATAGAGAAAAAAGAACAGATTCCGACAGAAGTGAAATTGGAAGTGGAATTTGTGGAAGGAATAGAATAAGCAATGCAATAATGTAAAAGAATTCGTAGAACATATAACATATACAAAGGAAGTCTTGTAATTGGAAAAAGCAGATACAAGGCTTCCTTTTTTAGTTGTTATAGATGCGATAAATAGGTTTCGTGTATTTTGGTGGAAAGAACGAATATTTTCTGTGCAGTTTGAACAAAAATCAGAATCAAATATCGTTTACTTTTCCGACTTTACAAATCGATATGAAATCGTTATCATATAGTTATCGGATATGAAATCGATTACACAACGCATATCAGATTTAAGAGCGTTAAAATTTTGAATTGCAATGTAAAGGAAGAGGCGCAAAAGTCTTTTAAGAAAAGGAAGGAGAGAGTGAGTATGGATTATAGAAAGACTGCACAGGAGATTCTGGAACAGGTAGGCGGAAGTAAAAATATCGCATCCGCAGCACATTGTGCGACGAGATTACGTCTGGTTATCGCAGATAACAGTAAGACAAACAAAACCGCAATTGAGAATATTGATGGAGTAAAAGGAGTATTTGAAGCATCCGGTCAGCTTCAGATTATTCTGGGAACAGGTACAGTTAATAAAGTTTTTGATGAATTTATCAAAATCGCAGGAATTACAGCAAGCTCCAAAGAAGAGGCGAAGAAAGCTGCTGCTGGAAAACAGAACTGGTTCATGAAAGCAATCAAGTTGTTGGGAGATATTTTCGTACCAATTATTCCGGCAATCGTAGCAAGTGGATTCTTAATGGGAATCATGAATTCGTTGGATTTCATGAATACGAATGGATTCTTACATATTGATACAACAAGTTCGATTTATGTATTTGCGAATCTGTTTAGTAACACAGCATATACATTTTTACAGATTTTAATTGCATTCTCAGCAGCAAAAGCATTTGGTGCGAATCCATATCTTGGAGCAGTTATCGGTATGATTATGATCAATCCGTCTCTGCAGAATGCTTACACAGTCGCAACAGAAGGTGTACAGCAGACACAGTCCGTTTTCTTCGGATTGTATCACATCGATATGGTTGGATATCAGGGACACGTCATTCCGGTTGTCATTGCGGTCTGGATTTTATCGGTTATCGAGAAGAAACTTCACAAAGTTGTACCGGAAGTTCTCGATTTGTTTGTAACACCGCTTGTCAGCGTATTTGTAACAGGTTATCTTACATTGTCTATCGTAGGACCAATCTTTGTGTGGGCTGAAAATGCGGTTCTTGGTGGAATCCAGTGGATGCTCACACTTCCACTTGGAATCGGAAGTTTGATTATGGGCGGTTTATATGCACCGACCGTTGTAACAGGTATTCATCAGATGTACACGGCAATTGATATCGGACAGCTTGCGAAGTACGGAGTTACTTACTGGCTTCCACTTGCAAGTGCAGCAAACGTAGCACAAGGTGCAGCAGCACTTGCGGTTGCAGTAAAGACAAAAGATAAAAAAGTGAAATCTCTTGCACTGCCATCTTCACTGAGTGCATTTATGGGAATCACAGAGCCGGCAATCTTCGGAGTAAACTTAAGATTCTTCAAACCATTTATCGCAGGATGTATCGGTGGAGGATGCGGAGCTTTGTATGCATCATTGGTACATTTGGGAGCAAAAGGAACCGGAGTAACAGGTATTTTTGGAATTCTTCTTTGCCTGAATCAGCCATTACAGTATGTCATTGAGATGGCAATTGCCATAGGTGTTGCATTTGCAATTTCATTTGTCATCTACAAAGATAAAGAGGAAGAGGCTGTTGCTACAGTAGTAGAACCAAAAGTAGTAGAGACAGTAGCAGAAGAGAAGCAGAATGTAGCAGAAAAAGTAGAGACAGAAGCAGCGGAAGTATTGGGAAGTCCGGTTGCAGGAAATGTAATTCCGACAGCAGAAGTACAGGATGAAACATTTGCTTCTGAAATGCTTGGAACAACCATAGCAGTTGAACCGACAAATGGCGTGATTGTTGCACCATGTGACGGTGAAGTATCCAGCATCTTTGAGACCGGTCATGCAGTTTGCATCACAACAAACAACGGAGCAGAGCTTTTGATTCATGTCGGAATTGATACTGTGAAATTAAATGGAGAAGGATTTACAAAGAAAGTTTCTGACGGAGCAAAGGTACATGCAGGAGATGTGTTGATTGAGGCGGATTTGGAGAAAATCAGGGCAGCAGGTTATCCGGTGACAACGATGATGATTCTGACAAATGCAGACGATTATGCATCCGTTGAAAAAGCAGAAGGTACTTCTGTTGAGGCAGGAAACAAAGTAATGACATTGACAAAATAATTGATTCGGATATTAATAAATAAAAAATGACGAGAGGGGTCCGGCAGCTATCGAACAAGATGGAATGCCGGACTATTTTTAAAAGAAAGAGGATTAAACATGAATGCATTAACAAGAGATTTAGAAAAGTTGACAGCAATAGTAGAAAAATGCGCTTCAAAAAATGATTCGTATCGTGAACAATTTCATCTGATGCCGCCGACAGGCTGGCTCAATGACCCGAATGGATTGTGCCAGTTTCATGGAGTATATCATGCATTTTTCCAATATTCTCCATTTGATGCAGAGGGCGGTTTGAAGCTTTGGGGACATTATACAAGTACGAATATGATTGACTGGGAATATCAGGGGGTGAGCTTATACGCAGACCAGCCGTATGATTGCCATGGTGTATATTCTGGTTCTGCATTTGTGGAAGATGATACGATGTATCTGTATTATACCGGCAATGTGAAACTGGAAGGCGGCGATTATGATTATATCAATACAGGCCGTGAAGCCAATACGGTTTTGGTGACAAGTGAGGATGGCATGCATTTTAGTGAAAAACAGGAGTTGATGAGAAATGTAGATTATCCATTCGATTTGACTTGTCATGTACGTGACCCAAAAGTGTGGAAAGACGGGGATACTTACTATATGGTTCAGGGAGCCCGCACAAAAGAAGACGTCGGTCAGGCATTGATTTTTGAATCCAAAGACAAAATCAATTGGATATTCAGAAGCAGAATAGAATCAGAAAAACCATTTGGCTACATGTGGGAATGCCCGGATTATTTTGAAATTGATGATACCAAGATTTTATCTGCTTCCGTTCAGGGACTAGAAGGCGGAGAATGGGATGACCGTAATGTATATCAGTCCGGATATTTTCTTGTTCAGGGAAATGTTTTGGCAGATTACGAACTGTCAGAATATCATCTGTGGGATTACGGATTTGATTATTATGCTCCTCAGAGTTTTGAGACGGAAGATGGCAGAAGAATTCACATCAGTTGGATGGGAATGCCGGATTGCGAAGAATATACCAATAAGACATTGAAAGACGGATGGCAGCATTGCTTTACATTTCCAAGAGAAGTGTTTGTAAAGAATGGGAAAGTCTGCCAGCGTCCGATTCGTGAATTAGCAGAAAAAAGAGGTCCTGTTAAATTCGCAACAGGATATTTGAAAGAAGAAAATGTAAAAACATTTGAAGTCGATGTCAGAGATATCAAAGAGAATCAGTTCTGTATCAAACTTGCAGAAGAACTGGTACTGGATTATGCAAACGGAAGATTCCATATGCGGTTTACAGATACAAACAAAGACGCAGTATCCGCAGGCCGCGGAATCCGTTATGTGGATGTGGAGCAGGTAGAAAGTATCAAAGTCCTGGCGGATGTGTCATCGGTGGAAGTATTTGTAAATGATGGGGAGTATGTGTTCTCGACAAGATACTATCCGGAGAAGTATCAGGTGGAAGTAGAGGCAGCAGGGGCGGAAGTTGCTATTCATGAATTGGCTATACGTTCCTGCTAGAAAAAATCGTATATGAATTTCTGTTCAGATTCCGTCAGCGGGAAATACTAGAAGGTCAGAATTATTACTAAAAGCAGAGATTAGAAACCAGCAACTCGGGCTACGCCCTCAAACAGCAAGTTTCTAATC
>DAVZKO010000148.1:0-5141 GCA_052272205.1 Schaedlerella sp.
TCATCAACGATACGTCCACGTCCGTATGTATCCGGAAGTCCTGTAATAATTTTGTTGTGACGAGCTTTTTTCATCTCTGGTGTGTAAATATCAAATACTCCCTGGTTGTGAGTTTTGTGATATTTTGTAAAGATTTCATGCAGTTTCTCACTTGGCTGGTAACCATGTGTTGTACAAGCCTGCTCTGCCATCTTAATTCCACCATATGGCATAAATGCTCTCTTCAGAGGTTTGTCTGTCTGAAGACCAACGACTTTCTCAAGCTCTTTCATGCTGTCATCGATGTATGCTGCACCATAAGCTGTAAGTCCTGAAACAACATCTGTTTCCATATCGAGAACTCCACCTTTTGCACGCTCTTCAGCCTGAAGCTCCTGTAATCTTCCCCACAACTTGTCAGTTGCTTCTGTAGGTCCAACTAAGAAAGACTCATCTCCTTCATATGGTTTGTAGTTGTTCTGAATGAAATCACGAACATCTACTCCGTCTTTCCAAAGTTTACCTTTGAATCCTGTCCACTGTTCATACTGTGCCTGTGACATTATATACTTCCTCCTTGCTATTTTATAGCTATTACTTGTTTCAACAGTCGCAGTATAACACCGTGTTAAAAAAAAGACAACCGCAAATTTTCTATTTTTTTGCATGTTCCTCATTTAGTACAATCTTTGCATTTTTCGACGTACAATCGCCTATATATTGTTATTTTTGTCCTAAATGTTTATGAGAAATTTTGTCATTTTCTTTCAGTTTTTTAGATGTTTTTTCATTGCACATTTTTGTTTTTCATTTTAAAATTGTTATTGAATTTTATTATCAAAACAGTGGATGTAATTTCACACATTCGCACTTCTGCGTCGGTCACTCATGGCATCTTTATCGCACCACGCAGTCACTAAATTATGTATTGAGAGGGGAAGGAACATGAACATCCGAAAATCTACTCGAAACGATCTGGATATCCTGATGCATCTGTACGAAAACGCACGTACATTCATGCGAAGTCATGGGAATCCAACACAATGGGGAACAACTTATCCGGAAAAAGACCTGATTCTTTCTGATATTGAATCCGGCCACAGTTACGTTTGCGAAGAACATGACAAGATCATTGCCACCTTTTACTATGCCAACGAAGCCGATGCAGACTATAACACGATCTACGAGGGAGACTGGCTCAATCATCTTCCGTATGGCGTTGTCCATCGCATCACTTCGGACGGAACAGTCCGAGGTACTGCTTCGTTTTGTCTGGACTGGGCTTTGAAACAATGTGGAAATTTAAAAATCGACACCCATGAGAACAATACCGTTATGCAGCATATGCTTAAGAAAAACGGATTCACTTACTGTGGATTGATTTATCTGGAAGATGGTACCAAACGTCTTGCCTATCAAAAAATCTTATAAAAAGTACGCCCTCCTTGTATGAAAGCGAATCCATTACATACAATAAGGCAAAAACGTACAGCCAATGTAAATTTTTCATTCGTCACATTGGCTGTACGTTTCTATTTATCTATCGCTTTTATAAATCTTTCTTCAGATCCGGCTACTGTTCTTTCTGCTCTTGCATTCCCCAGTAGATCTTTTCTGCCGTAATCGGCAATTCGCGGATTCGAACACCGACTGCATGGTCTACCGCATTCGCGATCGCAGGAGACGGTGTATTGATTACAATCTCACCGATGGATTTGGCACCGAACGGACCGGTCGGCTCATAACTGCTCTCAAAGTCTACACGGATCGTTCCAACATCCAATCGTGACGGAATCTTGTACTGCATAAAAGAATTACTGTAGTTCTTACCTTTTGCACTATAAACGACATCTTCATATAACGCCATACCGATTCCCTGTGCAATCCCACCTTCAGTCTGAACTCTTGCAAGGTTTGGATTGACAACGGTTCCACAGTCCACAACCGCTGCATAATCGATCAATTCAATTACGCCCGTTTCTTTATCAATCTCTACTTCTGCCATTCCTACCATAAACGGCGGTGGAGATACCGGTGAAGTAAATGCCTCACTTGCGCTAAGTGCATCTTCATTAAAGCACATTACTTTATTTCCAATATCTTTTCTGGAAATAGATTCTCCTGTTTTCAGATTCAACACTTTTTCGCCGTCAAATTCCACATCTTCTACTGGACAGCCGAGATATTTTGCACCCTTCTCACTGATTTTCTTACGCAAAGTCTCACAAGTTTTCATCACTGCCATACCTGTTACATATGTTGTACTAGATGCGTAAGAACCACAATCGTATGGTGAAATATCTGTATCAACTCCATGTACAACAATCTCATCCATACTACAGTCCAGACAATCTGCTGCCATCTGTGAAAGAATTGTATCACATCCTGTTCCCATATCTGTAGCACCAATCATCAATGTATAGAATCCATCATCATTCACCTTAATTGTAACTGCGGCAGTATCACAGCTGGAAATACCAGAACCTTGCATCGACATTGCAACACCAAGTCCTCTGACTTTACCATTGCCCATATCTTTACGCATACCCTTTTCATCCCAGCCGATCATCTCTTTTGCACGAGCCAGGCAACGGTCAAGAGCACAGCTGTTTGCTGTCTCGCCATAATATGCAGGCATAATCTGTCCTTCTCTGACAAGGTTCATCTCACGCAATTGCACCGCATCCATATCCAACTGTTTTGCCAATTCATCCACAGCTGATTCCAATGCAAATATACCCTGAGTTGCACCATATCCTCGATATGCTCCCGCAGACATATAGTTTGTGTATACAACATCATATGTAAAGCGGAAAGCCTCTGCTTTTCCATACAAAGGAATTGACTTATGTCCGGAAAGTCCAACTGTTGTCGGACCATGCTCACCATAAGCTCCCGTATTTGACAATGTATACATATCAATTGCTTTGATTATTCCGTCTTCATCAGCTCCGACTCTTACATGGATTTCCATCTCATGTCGAGGTGAAGATGCAATCAAAGATTCTTCTCTTGTAAAAATCATCTTTGATGGTTTTCCGGTCATCCATGTTACAAATGCCGGATACACCTCTCCTACCGCTGTCTGTTTTGCTCCAAATCCGCCTCCGATTCGAGGTTTGATAATACGCACCTTAGATTTTGGGATATCCAATGCGTTCGCCAAAATACGACGTACATGGAAAGGTACCTGCGTAGATCCTACTACGTTCAAACGTCCATATGCATCCATATAACAATATGTACGGAATGTCTCCATCATCGCCTGTTGATTTGCTTTTGTGTGATAAGTCTGGTCAACAACATATTTACAAGAAGCAAGAACTGCATCCACATCTCCGTCAGAGCACTCATCATGCGCACAAAGATTTCTCTTATTATCTGCTCCAACCGGTGCCAGACTTCTCCAGCTGTCTTCCGGATGTACTAAAATTTCATTATCCTTTGCTGTTCTGAAATCTAATACCGGCTCCAACACCTCATACTGTACTTTCACAAGCTTCATCGCTTTTAAAACAGCTTCCTCTGTGTTCCCTGCAACAATTGCTACCGGGTCTCCGACAAAACGAACTCTCTGATCCAGAATCAATCTGTCATACGGACTTGGCTCCGGATAAGTCTGTCCTGCCAATGTAAAACGTTTATCCGGGCAGTCTTCATAAGTGAATACCGCTTCAATTCCCGGCACTAACATTGCTTTTGATTTATCTATGCTCTTAATTAATGCATGTGCATACGGACTACGAACAACCTTTACGATCAGACATTCTGACGGAGCCAGGTCATTCACATACACACCTTTTCCAGTTACCAAAGATTTCGCATCTACCTTTGGCACAGCCTGATTCACATATTTCATGATGCCTGCTCCTCCTTTTTGCTCTGCATATATTTCTGGATTGCACGAAGCTGTCCCATATATCCTGTACAGCGGCAAAGATTGCCCGCCAGATACTGCTTGATCTCATCAATAGAAGGATTCTCCAACTCGCGAAACATTGCAAGTACGTTCATAATAAATCCCGGCGAACAGAATCCACACTGCTCTGCTCCCTCTTCTGCAAGGAAACGTCCAAACTCTTCCGCTTCTTTTTGAACCCCTTCCAATGTTGTTATCTCATGTCCATCCATCCCTGCTGCCAGAATCGAACAGGACAAACGGGACTTTCCGTCAACCCATACGGTACACAATCCGCAGTTTGTTGTCTCACATCCACATTTGATGCTGACACATCCGAGTTGTCTCAATACATTCATCAAAATACTGTCTTCTGCAACCTCTGTCTGTACAGGTTTTCCATTTAATCGAAATTTTATTTCCATTCTCTATTGTTCCTCCGCTAAAATTGCCCGAATCGAGCGTCGAATCAATACTTCTGCCAAATGTCTTCGATATTCGGCACTGCCTCGCATATTAGAGCCGTATGTAAACATATCCGCCGCTCTCTTAGCATACGCATCGATTTCTTCTGCCGTCGCATCATCCCGGATATCCCAGTCCAATTCCAGAAGTGCTGCCTTTCCCGGTCTTGCTCCAACTGATATCCACCACAGTTTCTCTCCTTTGAACACGCCTGTTACAATTCCGCATGTCAACACCGGAAAATCTGTCTTTGTCTGACGGATTGATTCATAATGAATCTTTCGATTACTTTTACGAACAATTACAGAAATCAAAAGGTCCTTATCCATCTTACGATTCACAAACTCTGACAGACGAACAGTTCCTCCATTGTATAATTCAACAAATGTATCCATTGCCAGCAACACCGTCAACACATCTGAAAATCCATATCTTCCGAAAATACTTCCGCCTACTGTAGCCTGATTGCGGAACTGTACCCCTACAATCGGACTTAACGCTTTCGCAATATTTCCTTTCGAATATGCATTCAATCCCTCATGTGTCTCCAACTGACGCAACGTACACATTGCACCAATCTTAAATACATGATCTGTCTCTTCAATCTGGTCTAATCCCAGTTCTGACAAATCAATCACTGTTTTTACTCTTGCATTACCAAGACGCATCCACATCATACCACCCATGATACGACTATTGCGCGCCTGATTCAATTCGTAAGCCTCATCCAGAGTCTTTGCTTTTACATAATTCTGTATCGTAAGCAAACCATTCTCTCCTTTCGTCTCCTACAACAATA
>DAVZKO010000149.1:0-5029 GCA_052272205.1 Schaedlerella sp.
TTCATTATAAACTCTTGGTCTTTCTTTTTTTCGGGACTATTCTTTTTTCACAGCCTCTTAGATTTCGTATAGAAATATGCTTTTTTATACTTTAACACAAGGTATGGATGAATTGCAAGACAGAATATATTTTCTTTTATCCGTATCGTATATGCATATATTGTTAACAATATAAATCGTATGTCAAGCTTCCTCAACATACGATCTACACTCCATATAGCATGATTTCCAAAAGGACCATGTAAGTCGACTAACGTAAATCAAATAGCAATCCTACGCCGATATCGTATTCCCCGTATACAACTGGTAATACTTTCCTTTCTCCTCGATCAACTGATCATGTGTACCTCGCTCAATGATTCTTCCCTGTTCGAGAACCATGATACAGTCGGAGTTACGAACTGTTGACAGACGATGTGCGATTACAAATGTAGTACGTCCATGCATCAGTCTATCCATACTTTCTTGAATAATGCGTTCTGTACGTGTATCGATCGAACTTGTTGCCTCATCCAGAATCAGTACCGGCGGATCTGCCACTGCTGCGCGGGCAATTGCCAGAAGCTGTCTCTGTCCCTGACTTAAGTTTGCTCCATCTCCGGTAATCACGGTGTCGTATCCGTCTGGCAGTCTGCGGATAAATCCATCTGCATTTGCCAGTTTAGCTGCTGCGATGATTTCTTCATCGGTTGCATCTAATTTTCCAAAACGGATATTTTCTTTGACTGTTCCTGTGAACAAATGTGTATCCTGCAATACGATTCCGAGTGAACGACGCAAATCATCTTTCTTAATCTTATTGATGTTGATTCCGTCATATCGGATCTTACCGTCCTGAATATCGTAGAATCGGTTGATCAGGTTTGTAATCGTTGTTTTACCTGCTCCGGTAGAACCGACGAATGCAATCTTCTGTCCCGGCTCTGCATACAGTTTTACATCGTGAAGCACAATCTTGTCATCATTATATCCGAAGTCTACTCCATCAAAGACAACATTTCCCTGAAGTTCCACATAATCTACGGAACCATCTGCCTGATGTGTATGTTTCCATGCCCAGTGTCCGGTACGTTTTTCACTCTCTACGAGTGCTCCGTTCTCCTCTTTCACATTGACCAGTGTCACATATCCATCATCCACTTCGACCTTCTCATCCAACAATGTAAAGATACGTTCTGCTCCTGCAAGTGCCATTACGATGGCATTGAGCTGCTGGCTGACCTGGTTGATCGGCATACTGAAACTCTTATTAAATGTCAGGAAACTTGCAAGTCCTCCAAGTGTGAATCCACCAACACCATTCAGAGCAAGTGCACCACCTACGATCGCACAGATTACATAACTGATATTTCCGATCTGTGCATTCATAGGTCCGAGGAAGTTTGCAAATGTATTCGCGCGGTCTGCACTTACAAAGAGTTCTTCATTTATCTTCTTGAATTCTTCTTTACTTTCTTCCTCATGACAGAATACTTTTACAACCTTCTGTCCATTCATCATTTCCTCGATATAACCATTGACTTTACCGAGGTTCTTCTGCTGCTCTAAGAAATATTTTCCACTCTGACCTGCCGCTTTCTTGGTACACAGAATCATTACAGCAACCATTACAAGTGTCACGATTGTCAGCGGAATATTCAAGATCAACATACTAACAAATACACTGACAATTGTAAATCCACTGTTGATGATCTGCGGAATACTCTGGCTGATCATCTGACGCAGTGTATCGATATCATTGGTGTAAATAGACATGATATCGCCATGTGCATGTGTATCAAAATATTTAATAGGAAGTTTTTCCATATGTTCAAACAAATCATTACGCAGATACATCAGTGTTCCCTGTGTAACATTGATCATAATGCGGTTATATGCATAAGTTGCCACGATTCCGATTCCGTAAAATACAGCGACTCTTCCGATTGCATGTGCAAGCGGCGAGAAATTCGGTGTGTCACTGGATAACAAGAATGGAGTGATGTATTTATCGATCAAATCTCTTGTAAACATCGTTCCCTGTACATTTGCAATAACTCCTACAAAAATGAGAATGAAAACTGCAATACATTGAAATTTGTAATCACGGAAAACGTAGTGCATCAAACGTGCCAATAATTTTCCCGGATTCTCTACCTTATTTTTACCTGTCGGTTTTCCCATCGGTCTTGGCATTATGCTTCACCTCCATTTTCATCAAAATCTCCTCCGCCCTGTGTCTGAGATTCGTATACTTCACGATAAATCTCATCGGACTTCAATAATTCTTCGTGTGTTCCAAATCCATGGATCTGACCTTCATCCATAACGATGATGCGGTCTGCATCCTGTACACTGGATACACGCTGTGCAATGATCAGTTTTGTTGTATCCGGAATCTCTTCACGAAATGCGCGGCGGATCTTCGCATCGGTTGCTGTGTCGACCGCACTTGTGCTGTCATCCAGAATCAAGATCTTCGGTTTCTTCAACAGTGCTCTTGCAATACAAAGTCTCTGTTTCTGACCACCGGATACGTTATTTCCACCCTGCTCAATATGTGTGTTATATTTCTGTGGGAAGCGCTCAATGAATTCATCCGCACATGCAAGTTTGCATGCCTGCATACATTCTTCATCCGTTGCATCTTTATTTCCCCAACGCAGGTTATCATAGATACTTCCGGTAAATAATACGTTGTTCTGCAATACGACCGATACCTGATTTCTCAACGCATCCAGATCATATTCCTTGACATTTTTCCCGCCGACCAGGATCTCACCATCCGTCACATCATACAGACGGCTGATCAGATTAACCAGACTAGTCTTGGCACTTCCGGTTCCACCGATGATACCGATCGTCTCTCCGGAATGAATGTTCAGATTAATATTTTTCAGGACTTTTTCTGCACTGCCCTTCTTATAAGCAAAATCAACATGATTGAATACAATGCTTCCGTCAGCCACTTCATAGACCGGCTGCTCCGGATTGTGAATGTCTGTTGTCTCATTTAACACTTCTGTAATACGACGCATACTTGCCATACTCATAGAAATCATAACGAAAACCATAGACAGCATCATCAAACTCATCAGAATGTTCATACAGTAAGCAAGAAGACTCATCAATTCTCCCGTTGTCAGAGAATCAACCACGATCATCTTCGCACCGAACCAACTGATCAGGATAATACAGGTATACACTGTAAACATCATAATCGGAGCATTCCATACTACATTACATTCTGCTTTTACAAAGATATCGTAAATGTTTTTGCTCGCACGCTGGAACTTACTTGTCTCCTGCTCTTCTCTTACATATGCTTTTACAACACGGATTGCAGATACATTTTCCTGAACCGATGCATTTAACGCATCATACTTTGGAAATGCCTGCTGGAAATATGCTGTTGCATGACGGATAATAAAGAACAAAATTGTTCCAAGGATCAATACGGCTACCAGATAAATACTGGCCAGTCTTGCATTGATCGCAAATGCCATCACCATCGCACAGATCATACTCGCCGGTGCTCTCATCATCATACGAAGGATCATCTGATATGCGTTCTGTACGTTCGTTACATCTGTTGTCAAACGTGTAACCAGTCCGGCTGTGCTAAAATGATCAATATTTGCAAAAGAATAAGTCTGAATATGGTCAAACATTGTATTTCTCAAATTCTTCGCAAATCCGGTTGAAGCTTTCGCTCCATAACGACCTCCTGCCATTCCGGCAAGCAGTCCCAATGCAGCCGCTACGATCATAATTCCGCCGACTTTATAAATATGATGGATATCACCGGTATTGACACCTTTATCAATGATCGATGCCATCAAAAATGGAATCAATGTTTCAAACAATACTTCCAGAATCATAAAAATTGGTGTCGCGATTGATGCTGCCTTATACTCTTTTACTTCTTTTAATAAAGTACGAATCATAGATTCTCTCCTTTCATTTTCTTAATATTGTGGTAAACCTTATCGATTACATTCATAAATACATGTAATTCTTCTTCGGAAATCCCATTCTCCAGATCTTCATCCAGATTCTGGAAAATCTCTCCTAATTTCTCATGACTTGCACGCCCGGCATCTGTCAGCATGACTTTTTTTAGTCTTGCATCACTCTCAACCGAAGCACGACAAACCTGCCCTTTCTTTTCTAATGCCTGGATAATGTTCGTCACCGCAGAACGGCAGATTCCAAAATATTTCTCAATATCTTTTTGGTATATCTCCTGTTCTTGATGTTCATACAGATAACGTAAGATCCATCCATGCATAAAGGTAACTTCATCCAAACCTTCTGCTTTTACTCGCGTCTCCAACAGCTTAGATATTGACCTGTCAATTCTATGTACCTGATGTCCGATGTGAATTTGATCTTCACACAAATGTAATTCCTCCCTTTCATCTTCATTTGCAGCCCCAAAGGTCAACTTGCCCTCCTGGTTGTATGGCTTGCAATACCGAAAACCTGCACTTGCAGCTTCTCTTGCATACTTTGGCATAAAAAGAATGTGCCTGAGCACATTCTTCTGTTCAATAATGCCGCTTACGACATGGTTTTCTTTTTATTTGTTCACCTCAAAACAGTTTGTTTGTGAATTGTTCATCCGTGAACTGTTTGTCTATAAACAAGTTTATCACGCTCTTTTTAAGCTGTCAATAATTTCTTGACATTTTTCCACTTTCAAAAAGAAATTGAACAGGAATTTGGACTTCGCCCTTCTACTGCTACTGAAAGTTTGAAAGCACTGGAGAACAAAGAACTCATTTGCAGAATCCCGGAAGAAACAGACGGTCGATATAAGAAAATCGTATTTACAGAAAAAGCACAGCGTATCAAAGATGCACTGCGTGGTGAAATCACAGAATCCGAAACTCTTTTATTGCGTGGAATCATGCCGGAAGAGCAGGCTGAATTTCTGCGTATTGCCGATATCATGCTGAAAAATCTCGATTCTGCTGATGTAAAAAATACACATTCATCATAAGACAGGGTATGTACGGCATCTTTCTCAAAGGGAATCAGTTTTCCA
>DAVZKO010000150.1:0-4993 GCA_052272205.1 Schaedlerella sp.
ACTTTGCCTATGTTTTATACGGCTGGATTGATGTCTGGTTTCAGAGAGGAATGCGAGAATCCTCAGATGAAATAGCGGAGATGTTTCGTACTCATGGGCTTTGAAATCCATATAAAAGGAAAAGGAACAAGCAGGGATTAATTCCCACTTGCTCCTTTTTCCTTTGAGAGCCTCTCTTTTATGATGAATATAATTACTACATTAAATCTATCTTATCCCAAAGAATATTTCCGTTGGCATCAAGGTATTCTTCATCTACATGAATGGCTTCCACTTTTCCGATAAACAATTCGTGAGTACCTGGCATTGTGCTGTCTACAACGCTGCATTCAATACTTACAGGGCAATCCGTGAGGATTGATGCATTTACATATGTTGCATCTTCCCATTTGATATCTGCCTTTTCAAATTTATCTTCATCTCTTCCAGAAGCGGAACCAAGATAACCATACTCTTTTTTATAACTTTTTTTCGGAAAATTGATGACAAAGCATCCGGACTCCTTTACGATATGGTGCGAATATCTTGCAGGTGTGATACCGACCATGACCATAACAGGATCAAGGCTTACATTTGCTACAAATCCAACCACTAAAGCGTTATTTTTTCCGTCTTTGTCCCGACATGAAACAATTGTCTGAGGAAGTGGCTGTACACAAAGTACTGTATTAGTTGCTAATTTTTTCATTTAATTTTATCTCCATGCGTTTTCAAATATTATTAAATAGTCATCATCAGATAATGGCAGTGGATCAGCGGTAATATCACCACCTAAGACTTCATGAACCTTTGCAGGATATAACTTTAATTCGTCTTTGGTAATACCATCATCACTCATTTTAAGGTCAGCACATCCAACGTCAGAAATCAGTTTATCTAAAGCTTTGATAAAATCTTTTCCGCTGGCAGGATTTGCAACGCCCATTGCTGCCGCCATCTTTATCATGTTTTCTTCGGATGCTTTTCTTTCGGCAAAGAAGTCATAATAAGCATGTGCAATTTCAATCAATCCCGCACCATGAACAAGTTTGTCATGAAAGCTTCCCATTACATGTTCCATTGTATGTGCGGAAGTACACATCATATAATAACCGGCAAAAGTATTAGCAAGAGCCATATATGCACGTGCTTCCTTATCATTTCCGTCTTTTACTGCACGAGGAAGATATTTGGCAACATATTCAATTGTCTTTAACGCAAACATTTCTGCCATAGGATGGTGATTGATGTTTACTATAGTTTCGGAAGCATGGAAAAATGCATCCATACCTTGATAAGCAGTAAGTTTTGCAGGAACACTCATCATCAGATCACTGTCAACAACAGAAAGCGTTGGGAACATGGACGGAAAGAAAATGCCAGTCTTTTCCTGTGTTGTATCATTGGTAATTACGGAAGCAATATCAACTTCACTTGCAGTTCCTGCTGAAGTTGTAATGCATACAATAGGAAGTGCCGGATTTTCAGGCTGTTTTTTTCCTCCATTTGCTGATAATGAGTAGTCCCATATATCTCCGTTATTGGATGCCATGAGGGCAATGCATTTTGAACAGTCCATAATGGAACCGCCGCCCAATGCAATTACAAAGTCACAGCCATTTTCCCTGACTGCTTTAGCTCCCTCCATGACATTGATATCAGTAGGATTCGGGCGGATACCTTCAAATAATACATGCTCAACGTTGGCAGCATCTAATTCTTTTTGGAGTCTTTCAAGATAGCCATATTTCTTTACAGACTGACCACCGATTGCAATCAGTGCCTTTTTACCCGGAAGCTGTTCACTGTGTAATTCATTTAGTTTACCGGGACCAAACAATACCTTGGTAGGCATATAAAAATTAAAATTATACATGGTTTATACCTCCTGTTTTATGACTTTTCAGATGTACCTCTGAATTTGATTTGATTATATAATCAGAAGGTATGGCGGTCACTATCTTATATTAAGTATTTTAGTGGCAATTTCTAATATTTGTTACATGAGAGTTTTAGGTATTCTCTCGGAGTCATTTGATAATACTCTTTAAAAGCTTTATAAAAATTACTATGATTGCTGTAGCCAAGCAGTACAGAGATTTCCTCGATTGTCAGGGAAGTATTTTTCATCAGAAGAACGGCACGCTCCATTCTCTTTTCAAGCAGAATTTCAGTAAATTTTCTACCGGTTTCTTTGTGAAGGAGAGCAGAGATATAGTTCGGATGATAGGAAAAATGTGCAGCAATATCTTTTAGAGTAACCACATCCGAATGATCTCCCATATAATCTATAATCTGTTCTGCAAGTGTTTTTGGGGCACTTCCGCTTTTTTCAATTCGATATCTCCGGGCAATTTCAAGAAGAAGTGTTTGGAGCATGGACTTTAAGATGCGTTGGGTATCTTCCCCTTTGTCAGCATATTCTACTACCATCATTTCAAGGAGCGTCCGGATAGCATGCTCTTTGGTAACAGGCAGATGAATATATTCATCTGAAAATTTATTCGTCTGTGGCTCGACAAAGAAACGAAACAGGTCTGAATCAGTATAAACTGTTGGCAGATATTCCCGGAAAAAGGAATCTTTGCGGATAAGCACACCGATGATTACTACATCTTCACTGTTGTCAGCACGCAGGGCATAGCCGCTGTATGGTTGACCGATATAACATTCATCCTCATTTATGGTGATGAGATTATTATATTTTTCTGATAATGCCTTATAGCTGTTTCTGTATGCGTAATTGATAAAGAAAAAATCCTGTCTGTGAAATGGTTCGTGAATCTGTTTTCCCTTAAATACACATATCAGGACATCTTCGTCTTCGTCTCCAGGCCAGTAAGAAGTTACATCGCCGGGTACACCGGTATCCATCTGATGAAAGGTAAGATCAAGAGAATCAAAAGCTATTCCCAGTTTGTTAATAGCAAGATCAATATATTTATTTCGCATATAAATACTCCTTTGAAACGTTAATATAATTTGATTATACAATCGGATATTAGAAAATGCCACTGAAATTATTAAGAAACGGTAGTGACTGCCACCTTGATTATTTATAGAATAATAGACAAAAAGATATAATCAGGAGGCTTACATGACAGAGGAAGAAAAATTAGATGCAGGACTTTATTATGATTTCTGGGATGCCGGTGTAAATGGAAGAAAATTGAATGCGATCAAATTTTGCAGAGAGCTTCGCCGGATGCAGGATGCTGATGCGACAGAGGAAGAACAGGCAGTATTGATTGGAAAATACTTTGGCTCCGTAGGACGGGATGTGTGCTTATGTCCCGGATTTATGTGTGATAGCGGGAAAAATATCCATGTCGGAGACCAGTTTCTGGCAAACTACAATGTGACAATTCTTGATATTATGCCGGTTCATATAGGCGATTATGTGATGATTGGACCCAATACGTTGATTACCACAGTCAATCATCCGATAACTCCGAAAGGTCGCAGAGAACATCTTGGCATTGGAAAACCGGTTACGATTGGTAATGATGTCTGGATTGGTGGAAATGTGACTATTCTGCCGGGAGTAACCATAGGTAATAATGTAGTCATTGCAGCCGGTGCTGTTGTTACCAAAGATGTCCCTGACAACTGTATAATCGGTGGTGTGCCAGCAAAGAAAATTAAGGATATTGAGAACGATATCTTATAAGAAGGACCGATTCGGAGGTGTATTGTTATGAAGAAAAGACCTGCTGCAATATCAATAATAATTGTGTTGCTTATAATTGTAATAATTGTGAGTGATAGAGGCTTAAAGGATCATAAATCTGCCCATACAAATGGAATCAGTACACGTCAAAATGTAGTAAAAGAGACAGATGATATCACTGAAGATATTGTAACCACAGATAGTACGCAAGATATGCCAACAGCGAAAACTGAGACTGAGTCACAGCAAGAAGATACTTCTGTAAATGGAAAATTGAAAATTAGTATGAATTTTGAACATTCAAATACGCAGGCATCTAACCAGTATGCTGTGTGGATTGAGAATATGGATGGAGATGTAGTAAAAACATTGTTTGTAACTAATTTTACTTCTAATGGTGGATATACCATGCGTGAAGACAGCATTCCTACCTGGGTTGCCCACGCAAAGCCTTCCGAGATGACTAAAACACAAATTGATGCCATAACAGGAGCAACACCTTCTAACGGGAAATATTCTTACATTTGGGATGGAACAGACAATAATGGCAATGAAGTTGCTAATGGAACATACACTTTTCATATCGAGGGAACCTTATACTGGTCAAGCATAGTACATTACCAGGGAAATGTTGATATGGGAGCTTCCGAAAATTCATTGTTGGATGTAGAAGCTGTATATACAGAAGATAATGATCAGAACAAGAATATGCTGTCTAATATCACTGCAGAATACATAATCGAAGAATGAAATATTAGAAGCTAATAAAGAAAAGGATGAAGATAATGACAGAATATGAAAAATCACAACTTGGTTTACCTCATATATTTGATGAACCAATGACCAGAATGTATTATGAAGCAGCAAAGTTGTCTGACAAATATAACAGAACTTCTTATGACGATACAGCAAAGTTGTCACTGTTGCTATCGCAGTTATTAAAACATGTAGGTGAAAATGTAAGAATTATGCCTAATTTCCACTGCGAATATGGTCATAACATAACGATAGGCAATAATGTATTCATCAACTTTAACAGTATCATCATGGATAATGCGGAAGTCATTATTGGAGATGATGTGAGAATTGGACCAAATGCAGGTATTTATACTGTAAATCATGCGATTGATCCGGATGAACGGGCAAAAGGAATCTGTATTTGCAAACCTGTTCATATCGAAAATAAAGTATGGTTTGGTGCAGATGTAAAAGTGTTAGCAGGAGTAACAATAGGTGAAGGATCAATTATTGGGGCTGGTAGTGTTGTGACAAAAAGCATTCCAGCAGGTGTTATTGCAGCCGGTAATCCATGCAAGGTAATCCGAAAAATAGATGAAAATTACC
>DAVZKO010000151.1:0-4988 GCA_052272205.1 Schaedlerella sp.
TCAATTACTTGCGTAAATTCGATGGAAGTGTCTTATATCCCCATAGCTAAAGCAAAGGGTTTTACGACGCACTGGATAAACAGATAGTTATCCATTTAATCCAAAATCTGTCCGTCTATGGAAATTGTCACAACCTGCCATGGAATGAACTTTCCGCTGTTTTTCAATGCTGTGACCACCGCATGTTCCAATCCTCCGCAACATGGTACTTCCATTCTTAATACCGTTACACTTTTAATGTCATTGTTTGTAATAATCTCTGTCAACTTTTCACTGTAATCTACGGCATCCAGTTTTGGACATCCGATCAAAGTTACTTTACCACGCATAAATTCCTGATGTACGTTTGCATAAGCATACGCTGTACAATCTGCCGCAATCAATAATTTTGCCCCATCAAAATATGGTGCATTCGTTGGAACAAGCTTAATCTGACATGGCCACTGCTGAAGCTGTGACTGCAGTTTTGTTCCAGCTTCTTGCTTCACCTGTTCTCCTTCATCCTCTGTATTCCTGCGGTTAAACTCTCTGATTGCCTGTCCCGGACAGCGATGAACAGGGGCTTGTTCTTCCTGCTTCTCTTCTGACTTTTCCGCTGTCTTTGCCGCTTCTGCTTTTTTCTTCATATTTTCTTTTACCGCATCCTCATCATATGCGGCCGCCTCTCTCTCTACAAATGTAATGGCTTCCATCGGACAATTCGGAAGGCAATCCCCCAATCCATCACAGTAATCGTCTCGCATCAATTTCGCTTTTCCGTCAACCAGACCGATTGCGCCTTCATGACAGGCTGTTACGCAAGCTCCACATCCATTGCATTTTTCTTCATCTATCTGAATAATTCTTCTAATCATATCTCATATTCTCCCTTCAATTTCTGTTGAAATTATAATATAATACAGTTATCATTTATGTGGTTATAACCACGAAAGGACAATTTTATGAATAAATTTCAAACACCGCTTTTTCAAAATATTACCGATACAGAATTTGAAGCAATGTTACAACTTCGATGTATGCGCGTTTCATTTTTTCAAAAAAACGAAACCATTTTTCATGCCGGAGATTTGATTCATGAAATCGGTATTCTCGAATCCGGAAGTGTAAACATCGAAAACATCGACTTATGGGGAAATAAAAGCATCCTAAGCAATGTCGGCCCCGGCGAGATTTTTGCCGAAACCTATGCCATTTGCCATGAACCATTGATGGTTGATGCAGTCGCTGTAGAAGATTCACAAATTATGTTTCTCGATCTTCCACTGTTGCTAGACAATGAGAATGCGGACAAATCATGGTATCCGAAATTATTAACCAATATTCTCATGCTCTCCGTTCAGAAAAATCTGATTCTATCCAATCGTATTTTCTGCACTTCAGCAAAAACGATTCGTAGCCGCCTGCTCACCTACCTGTCTATGGTTTCCCTCAAAACCGGAAGCACCACCTTCCAGATTCCATTCGACAGACAACAGCTTGCTGATTATCTGAATCTGGATAGGAGTGCCCTTTCGAAAGAACTGGGGAAGATGAGAGATGAGGGGATATTGGAGTTTCATAAGAATAAGTTTACGTTGCTTGCTATTTAGTTCATGAAAGATGGTTGTACGTCCCTGCAAGAAAACATCGTATATGAATTTCAGTTCAGACTCCAGTGCCTGCTGATTTCTATTTCCTTCACTTCCTGCACCGTTACACGACTTGTGAAAAAATTGATATAAGAAATTCGTGCGAATATGAAATGAGGTAAGAATTCTTATATCAATTTTTCGCAAGGACCGTGTAAATCGAGACCAAGTGAATCAAATAGAACTCCCGCCCTACCACTCAAACACTTTCTTCACTTCCCCTTCCTCATTCTCTTCTACTATTTCCACCCTCTCTACCGGTGCATCTCCATCCTCTTTTCTGAGAATGAGAATCCAGTCCTGATTTTCCTCTGCTGCCGGAGTGTTTATTTTCAGCTTTTGATTTTCTACATTATAAACCAATGCCTTCTCTGTTTCCTGACCATCTAAATGATAGAATTTTCCATTCTGTGGATTATACCACCAGCCGAAATATTCACTCTGATCGTCTCCGAATTTATCCATATCCAGTGTTTCTTCTCCTGCTTTCTGGAAATAAATGCAAAGATTTGTTCCGTCTGCTGTGATTGCCGCCTGGACATGTTCATCTAATACATCTTCTTTCTTCTGCTGTTCTAACAGAATCTCCTGACAAGGCTTACTATTGTATAACTGCAAGGACTTGATTAATACATGCATATATTTTATCTGCTGGCTTCCTTCTGAATCCAGTGCCTCAAACCAGTCGGTCGTACTGATAAAGTTTCTCTCTTTTTCGGAGATTGAACACCATACATTACAATGTCCGTATGTGTATCCAAATGCACCTGACAACAAACTCCAATAAGCACGTTTTCTCACAATATCCGCTTCATGGAAGCAGGCATCCCCCGTAATTGGCCAACAGTTTGGCATTGCTTCATAAGCAGGCTCTCCGTCCCATACAGGCATTACGTGTTCCCGATTGTATTCTTTCTTGATCAATTCATAATTCTTTACCATTGTTCCATGACCGGACTGAAGCATAATAAAGCTGATCCAAGCCTCCTGATCATCCCAATAAGAAAATGTCGAGCACTCTCCGGTTTCCTGTTCATAACATGCATGATATGTAATCAGCAGTTCTTTCCAGATTTCATAATTTTCATTATATTTCAAATCCTGACCTGTAAGTCCTTTTCCAAGTCCCTCTGCCAGTCTTCTCCATACGTCGCGATAATCATCCTTCTGTTTATGAATTGGCTGACGATCTCCGCCAAGACACCAGAGAATATTGTTGCGGTTTGCATATCTCTGTCCAATCCATTCTCCATACTGATATGCGTTTTCCTCGGTAACGGTTTTCTCATAAGTATTGCCACTCCAATCTTCGCCAACTACAAGCTGTCCCCATACTGGAAGAAGCAACACATACATTTCATTTTGCTCAGCTTCGTCAATAATCCAGTCCAGATATTTAAAATACTGTTCATTCGGCTTTGTCAGATCATCATCGATCAACGCCTTTTCACCTGCCGGATTCCGCATCTCCACATCCCGCTCCGGATCCAGTGCAACAATCTGAAGTACAGTAAATCCCTGACTTTTTCTTTTTTTCATATAATACTCCACGTCATCCCATTTCATTCTCTGTGGAATTGTCCATGCAGTATCCGCAATCCAGATAAATGGTTTTCCGGATTCTGTCTCAAAATATCTCTGATTTGCTGAAATTTTTAATTTTTCCATCTTAATCTCCTCGTCATATCCTTGCCAAGCGTGCGGCACCTCAAACAAGGGATTCAAAGTTTTCCTTCAAATTCCTGCTTTTTACTACTCTTCTTACTCAAATTTCTTCACAAACGACTCTTCTTTTGTGTATGCTTTCCAGTTCTTCTGTCCATCTACATTCGGATTCCCTGTCTTCATGAAATTCGTCCAGCATGTCACCATCTCTTCACTCAACTCATAATCATGCTCTGTCATCGGTCTCCAACATCTGCCCAATGTACCAAATGTATACCACAACTCGGATGAATGAAATGCTCCCCAGTCATCTCCCGGAAGTCTGCGTCCGAAATGATACAGATATGCCGGAGTTCCCGCCTCTTCTCTTGCAGCACCCCAACGTTTACATTCTTCTAACAAAATTCCCGGTTTATCTTCTTTTACATCTTCCGGTATTGCACCCAGATCATCTGTTGTAACTCCGCACATGTACGGAATGTCTTTCATTGTTGCTTCTTTCCATACTTCTTTCACTGATTTTTCCAGCACATATCCATCTACATTCGGCACAAGCATCAAACCTCTGCCCGATTTAAATAACTCTTCATTCAACTTGCACTCGATTGCAAAGATTTCTTCTGCAGACATTGCCCGCAACTCTTTCAAAGAAGATTTACCTGATAATGCAACAAATTCTTCTCCGATTTTTTCCTCTTCACACAGTGTCGGGGTAGCAAGAATTTTCTCTTCACAACTGATTCCACTCTGCATGATTGCTTTCGCCGGAATATTCTCTGTGAGCTTACTTGAGCAGAGCACCTGCGTACTCATACTTCCCGCAGACTGTCCAAATACCGTGATATTTTTGTTATCTCCGCCAAAATTTTCTATATTCGCTGCAACCCATTTCAAAGCCGCAATCTGGTCTAAGATTCCGTAATTACCGGAAATATGTCTCTCGTTTTCCGCATCCAGCCAAGGATGTGCAAAGAATCCAAAGATATTGACACGATAGTTAATTGTTACAAGAATCACTTTCTTTTTGCAAAATGCTTCTCCGTCAAACTCCAATTCACTGCTATAACCGCCACCGAATCCACCACCATGAATCCAGAATGCAACCGGAAGTTTCTCTCCCTCTTCATGCTCCGGCATCCAGATATTTAAGTAAAGACAATCTTCTCCCATACCCGGAACAAACTCCGGATTATTATAGAATTCCTTATGAAAACGTCCCATAAATGGATGTTCTGCTTTTGGCAGTTCCTGCATACACATATTCTGAAATGTATCGGCTTTGTATATACCTTCCCATGCATCCATTTCCTGCGGAGCTTTCCATCTCAACTCTCCTACCGGAGCCTTGGCATATGGAATTCCTTTGAATACCACATATCCTTTTTCTTCCACACCTTCGATGTTACCTTTTTGTGTTTTTACAATTCGATTCATAGTTATCAATCTCCTTCTATAACTGTATGGCTTCATTGTAGTTCTTTTCTGATTCAATCTCTATTCTTTCTTTATTTTCAAATCGTTTTTTCTTTCAATTCCAAGTATATGCGCCGTCATTCTTGCAAAAATCGCCCCATTTTTGTTTATATTTGAAAAAACATCCGCTTTTTGCAATCTACAATCCGTATTGAAAGCCTCCATTTGTATGCTTTTTCTTTCCCACCATGCTATTATAAAATAAATACCAAACACATTTCG
>DAVZKO010000152.1:0-4913 GCA_052272205.1 Schaedlerella sp.
GACAAGAGCTCAATTACGGAGGTTAAAAAAGAACAACTTCAAGGTAACACCGCATCCCTTACAGTTATGTCCAACATACCTGCCGCGTTCAGAGAGAAAACTTCACACTGTAGAACCACTCTGAACTCTGTCCCACTTGTCACGCATAAGACCAGATCTTCTGAAAAGCCTGTCCATCTGCTCGGTATCACCACCACACCAGAAAGCAAGTATCTCAGCTAATGCCATATCTGCTTCACTTGGAGATTTGCCATCAGGTATTTCACCATTCCACAAAGCATTGAATTTTTCACCCTGCTTTGATTTAGATGCTTTGGTATACACACTTTCATCAGAAAGATAGCTACCGGGTGCATCAACTGTTGGAGTAGTAGCCTCTGCATTAGGTCTTTTCATATACTTTTCAAGCACAGTCTGAAGTTTCTTGCTACGTTCGTTTACATCAGTTCCATGAATGGCTTTTCCTGTAAGTGTAAGAAACTTGCCTGTTACATCGGGAGCATAGGCTTCTACATGAGTATTGCGATTGTTGATGTAGTAACTTTCGCTGTCATAAGCAAATCCATCTGCAAGAATGAAGATGTGGATACCATTACCGGATGGACTTAACTCCGTATAGGAATCAAGGATATCCATGATATCCTGCCCGCATTCATCAAGCTTTCCGTCAATAACACAGTCATCTACATCTACAAGCCTTAGTGGTTCAAAGCAACCTATACCAATACCTGCATAGCCACCTTTTACATATTCATCAACTACTTCATTAAAAGATGCATAATGTTGTGGATTGGTTGCATCGGCCCTTTTACCATTAAGCTGATATGGTATCTTGTCCGGTTTTGCCTTTCCTGGTTTCATCTCAAGTTTCCACAAACAGAACTTTCCATTCTCCTGCATGAACTTGGGTATTGTGGAGTAATCAAACTCCATGTCTGATTTTTGATTTTTCTTATCCCTACATCTGTATGACCTCCTTCCTTGAGGACATTTGCTTTTGTCCTCCTATCTGTTAGCCTTGGGAGAAGATAAAAAAGGAAGTTTTTTTGAAAAAAAACAAAAAATATCCTGCGACCATACGAGATAGCTGCAGGAGGGAGAAAAATTCATAATTATATGATATAATAACGTTATATTGTTGGAATATTTGAGAAAAGCATTCTGGTGATATGTCAAGAGATTTTTAAAAGAAATTTTGAAACCTTTTCCTAAAAAAGGGCGCACTTCACCATCGCTCATTTAGGTGTTTTTCAAAAATGAGCGTCATTATGACTCAGTATTGAGTTCGGCATCCAGCTTTTCACCGGTGTACAGTTGGTTTTTGACCAGCAAACCAAAAACGAGTCGTACTAATTTACGAGATGTAAGCGCGAGTGCTCTCTTGTGCTGATGTTTGGTTACTTCAGCATATTTCTTTGCATAGAAATCTCTGTATTCGGGATTGAATCTTCGGACACTGTTAGCCGCTTCACCAAGATAATAGCGTAGGTAGGTGTTACCAGCTTTGGTAAGGTTATTATCCTCAGAAACGAAGTCCCCGGAATCGTTTTTCATCCAGGTCAGTCCGGCATATTTTGCCAGTGCATAGGATGAACGAAACGCTGTGATGTCTCCGATTTCAGACAGTATTCCGGCAGCCCATACAGGACCAATGCCCAGGATTGATTTTAGGATTGTAAGTGCGTTTGGATGCATTCCGTTAATACACTTTTCAATCGCCTGATCTATCAGCTTGATTTCTTTCTGGTAGGTTTGAATGCAATTAAATGAGCTGGCTAATGAAATATTGATTGACTCATACATACATTTATCTAATCGATAAGAGTCTCTGACTGCCTTTTTAAGAAGCCCGGAAGTCTTAGATATATCTGTAATGCGATTTCTGCTCTTATCAGCAAGAAACGCAAGCAGCTCCTCTTCTGGGGTATCAATGATGCCCTGAAGAGAGAAAAAATCTGTTAATACGGCAGAAGCGGTTGCCCCGTAAATGTTACTAAACGGTTGTTCATTTCCTTCTAAAAGCTGCAGCTCGCTGAACTTCAAATAGAGATTTGAAACCATGTATGTTTTTTCACGGGTAATACATTCTGCCAGATGCAGACGATGTCGTGTCAATCGTTTTAAAGCAATATACTGGGCACCATGCCAAGGTTCAAGCTTTTTGGTACGACCGACTCTGGCAAAGTCAGCAATCAGATACGCATCCATTGGATCCGTTGATGATCACAAATGCTCTGGCAGACCGGCCGCTTCCGGTATATGGTCAGGGGATAAATGTTCGTGACTGGATCTATGTGGAAGACCGGAAGGGGCATGATCTGCGGTATTAGATAGATGCTACGAAGATTCATAGAGAGCTTGGATGGTTTCCGGAGACAAAATTTGCAGAGGGAATAAAAAGCACCATCAGATGGTATATCAATCATCCGAAATGGTGGCTCCCATGTACCGATACTGGTAGTGTTACAGAAGGAGCCCCTGGCACTTAGCATATATAAATGAGATCAGTCTGTGTGATGGATTAGATATAAGGAAGATAATACATGAAGGATAACGGAAAAAGAAGAAAACAACAGATAAAAAAATACGTATATCTATTTGAGTTAGACTCTGTACGAAAGACGGATGAAGAGATCCGCAAGGGGCAGGAAACATTATTAGATGAGATTGTTTTAAATGGAAATATCGTTGTTATGACATATAATCAGTTGGTTGATTCGAGGGGATTTTTTAGTTTGCTTCGGGGGGATGCGTATGAGGAGAAGTTGATTCGTTTATTCGAGATAGGAGCAATTCGTATTTCTAGATTTGGTGATATACGTACAGTATCCCAGTATCTGTTGAATTCCATTGATGATGATAAAGAATTTATATATTCGGCGTTGCCAATCAAATTTAGTCAGAAACGCTTGATTGCATTAATGAAGCGTTGTCTGATTTATTCGGATTTGTCGGAGTTGAATGATCATATTAAAGTACCGATTGAGGACATGGATGAACAGAGTAAACAGAAGTTAGAAGATCTGTTTGTTGAAGTGAAACAGGGAAAAGAACAGCCGATAGAACGATTGTCAGAAAGAGATCGCAATTACAGATTGGGAAGATGGCAGGATATTTTAAGAAATCTGAGTGGTCTGTTATCAACTGTATTGCGGATCAGTATGTTGCCAAATATCTATATTAACCCTAGAAACGTCAATGAATATGCAGATCTGAAGTTCTCAAATATTTTAGAGGCGGCATTGGATTTTCGAAATCTTTCGGATGAATTGTTACAGCATGTGGATGTGACGGCATTTCGAAGGGCACTTACTATATTATCTGAACTGGACAGCTGGAATAAGAGAAATAACAATCGTTCTGTATATATTCGTGAGATAAAGAACCGGTGGGAGACTGCAAAAAAGACATCGCAAAATAATGCGATATTGCCATATCAGTATGCAGAGGTGATAGTAAATCTCTGTTATAATTATGCATGTGAGAATAGTATCTGCAATATATCTAAGCATTATAATGTGGACGAACTGCGGAAAAAAGCGGAGGATAAGCCAAGCTTTCGCATGGATTTCTTTGCCAGATTTGAACAGGATTGGAGAAATGGTGCAGGAGCAAAGGAACGCTATCTGGCAAAAGAAACGAATGATTTTATTCGTTTTGAGGACAAGGAGATGCAATTGTATCATCAATTAGAACGAACAGTCCGGCTAGCAGAATATATAGATTATACAGAACAAGAGCAGGAGGATGCAGATAACCGGGTTGTTTACCGTTATGAGTATAAGAGCGAGAAACAGAGGAAACAGAATAAGAGAAGAATGATTAGCAGGATAGCAAGAGGGGCAGGTCTGGCTGCTGTCTGTATTGTTGCGGCTTGTATAATTGAACTTGGGTTTAATGAACTTCAAGGTTTATTAGAAAATTTTATTTCTTTTAATACCACTGTACTTGGAATCATAGAAACTATATTGTGGTTATTTGTAACTGAGATATTGTCAACAGGTATTTCTAAGATTTTACCTGATCTGCTTCCATTATCGGATGCCGTGAGAGAAATCAAAGTATCGGTAGTAGATGGGGGGCGGATCTGCAGGCGTAGATTGTCTGCATATTTCAGCCCATCGAAAGAACATATAGAACAGACAGAAGTATATAATGCAGGTGATCCGATTCCATACATATGTCCAGCGGAATTGAAACAGTATCGGGTTATGCGTAAAGAGAAAAAGGAAGAACATTTTGCAGAATCAGAGATCTATCCGATTGCAGATGCACAAGATAGGAAACTTACGGAACAACTGATTCGGCAGGAAGAATTGTTTCATTTGAAGTATGGCGTGATATATAAAAGTAAATACAATACTTTGATCGTGGATCCAATTAAAGGCAGGAATGATATTTTTCCATATGAGAGAATCCTACCGACTGGAAATGATGGTGTTGTAATGGTTGCTACATATAAGGGTTCTTTTGTATTGTTAAAGCAGTATCGCCATGCGATCCGAAGAATGCAGTATGCATTTCCTCGTGGTTTTGCAGAGGAGAGTGACAGTAATCCTGCAGAGAATGCCATTCGTGAACTGCAGGAGGAACTTCATGCGGTAATAACTTCGCAGCCGGTACCATTAGGCAGAATTGCTGCTGATAGTGGTCTGACCGGGGGATGTGCATTTGTCTATTATGTCAACATTGATTCCATGGAACTGGTAGATGATCATGAGGGAATCATTGCTATAGAGCAACTTTCAGATGAAGTGTTTTCTTCTTGGATCAGCGAAGGAAAAATAGATGACGGCTTCACGCTCGGGGCATATACATTGTATAAGCTGAGAGTGAGGGAAAAGATTGCAGAATCTGATAAGGCAACATATGATGAGATAAAGAAGTATGTGGCTGAACATAATGCCGGCATG
>DAVZKO010000153.1:0-4764 GCA_052272205.1 Schaedlerella sp.
TTCTCATTATATGATACTGCCGCATAATCCCCATAAGATCCACACTGCACTCCATCCCAAGTTGCTCCCATAGCTTCTGCTGCATCTTCCACTAATAAAGCACCATGCTTTTCACAAATTTCTTTAATTCGTTTTACATTTCCTGGAAATCCATACAACTCAGCATAAACAACCAGCTTTACATCTGGATACATTTCAAATGCTTTCTCCAAAGCAACCGGGTCCATTCCCCAAGAGTCATACTCTGTATCGATAAATACTGGGATACCGCCTTCGTAAACAACAGGATTCAATGTTGCATTGAATGTCATATCTGTACAGAATACCTGCTTTCCACTCAGTGCTCCTATCCCTACAGGTGATTTGCCGTACAGTCTCTCACCAGCAAGCTTCATACAAAGATGAAGTGCTGCAGTTCCACAAGACAGTGCAACTGCATATTTTGTTTCAGATACGTTTGCTGCCACTTTCTCTACTTCATTTATATTAGCTCCAACAGTAGACATCCAGTTTGTTTCATACGCTTCCATTACATATCGCATTGACTCTGGGTACATTGTTGGAGATGAAAGCCATACCTTCTTTTCAAACTTTTCAAATCTTTCATTATTTACGAAAGCCATATTTTTACTCCTTACATTTTAAATCTACACATTACTACTTTCCACTCGGATACTCTCCCGCCGGCTTAAACGTTGTCACAACGCCTTCCACCATCTCTACAATCTCCTCGCTGTTCTCGTAACTAGCCATTGCCAGTTCTTCCAACTGTCCGAGGAATTCTTTTGTGTCAAACGGAATTGGTTTACCAATATGGATTAACTCATTCTCTGTTCTCTCCAGACCTTCTTCTGCCATCAGCTTCTCTTCAAACAGTTTTTCTCCCGGACGTAATCCGCTATATACAACTCTGATGTCTTCATCTGGTTTATATCCTGACAATTTGATAAGGTTTCTTGCCAATGTATCAATCTTCATCGGCTCTCCCATATCCAGCACGAAGATTTCTCCGCCTTTTGCATAGGTTCCTGCCTGAAGTACCAGACTGACTGCCTCTGGGATTGTCATGAAGTAACGAATGATATCTGGGTGTGTAACCGTTACCGGACCGCCATTTTCAATCTGTTTTTTGAATAACGGAATGACTGAACCGTTACTTCCAAGTACATTTCCAAAACGAACGGCAACAAAATCTGTTTTTCCTTTACCATGTGCAGCCGCATTTTCTTCTACATTTACAGCCATATGGTCTTCCGGGTCCGGAACCATCTGTCCATTCACATGTTTATCTTTATGTTCATGTAAGAATGGAAGCCATTCTGTATGACCGGATTTACTGATTTTATCCATACTCTGGATGACCATTTCACAGAGGCGCTTGCTCGCTCCCATAATATTTGTCGGGTTTACGGCTTTGTCTGTACTAATCAGTACAAATCTCTCTGTTCCATTCTTCTGTGCTGCGTAGGCTGTCTTGTAAGTTCCTACTACATTATTTTTAATTGCTTCATTCGGGCTTGTCTCCATAAGCGGTACATGCTTATGTGCTGCCGCATGATATACAATCTGTGGTTTGTATGTTTCAAACACTTGATTAATTCTCTTACTGTCACGTACCGAACCGATCAGAACTTTCAAGTTTAATTCTGGATATTTTCGTCTTAATTCCTGCTCAATGTCGTATGCATTGTTCTCGTAAATATCGAAAATAATCAGCTGCTTCGGTTCGTGTGCTGCAATCTGACGGCACAGCTCGCTTCCGATTGAACCACCGCCGCCTGTTACGAGAATTACTTTTTCTTTAAGGTATTGGAAGATTTCATCCATATTTACTTTGATTGTGTCTCTGCCCAGCAAATCCTCAATTGCAACCGGTCTCATTTTGCTCATGGACACTTCACCATTTGCCAGCTGATAGATTCCCGGAAGCTGTTTTAATTCACAATCTGTTTCTTTGCATATATTTAAGATTTCTCTTCTTGCCTGTGCACTTGCAGTCGGTATCGCAAATAATATCTGGTCAATCTTATATTTCTTTACATTGATGAGAATATCTTCACGACCTCCGACAATCGGCACGCCTTCCATAACACGTCCCCATTTATTCGGGTTATCATCAATCACACAACAAGCCTTTGATTTTACCTCTCCTGAGCTTTTCAGTTCTTTGATCAATGTCTGACCTGCCGCACCGGCACCGATGATCATTGCATTATGTAATGGGTTCGCTTCTTTCTTGCGTCTGCCACGCTCTAGATTCATATATCGATATGAAAAACGAATCATCAATGTAAGTCCAAACTGTAAAACCGATCCGATTATATAATAAGACAATGGCATACGCTGAATAAATGCTGTCATTCCTACTATATTAAAGATAGTTGTAATCACAGATGCAATGATTACTCTGTTCAGTTCGCTAAAGCTTGCGAATCTCCACAAGCTATTATAAAGACGTAATTGTGCAAATACAAAAATCGTAAATACTGTATATATCGGTGCAAACTTCAAGAATGCACTCATATACTCTGCCGGAATACTTGTGAAGTGCAAATCAAAACGCAGCCACAATCCAAAAAAGTAGGCAAAATTAATTGCGAGCACATCATATATAATCAGATATAACGCTATCATCTGCCAGTGTTCAATTTTCTTTTTTTTCATCTTTCTTTCATTATCTTGATTTGATACTCCACTCATATTTTTACTTCTCTTCCTTTAAACCTTATTACCTTTATCCTTTAATTCCCATTTAATATCTCATTCATCTTTGCACTGATGCTCTGTACAACTGCCTCATCCGGCACTTCCATCACTCTTTGACAATGCGTATACTTTTGTCTCTGCCGTATACATAGGCGTAATAAAAAGCTTTGTGCCAATGAATGCCAACAAAGCTACGATGATCCCTGTCAGAAAGATAATGTGTGCTTTTTTAATAATGCGCCGATAATCTCTGTCAGGTCGATTGTCAATTCGTCGTTATCTGCCTCTGAACTCATTATTGTGTTTTTACTGTACTGATTCATAGCTCTTTCCTTTTTCTCAACAGCCCCGCCGGGTTATCGAAGAAGATCCTCCTCATATATTCTTCACCATATTTTTTCTTCACGTAGTCCGCCGCTTTCTTCATCTTAGGTGCCCGCGACTTCACTCCGTGTGCATCGGTTCCGACTCCGAATACCAAATCCTGTTCCATCAGTCCCTTGACGAACTTCTTAGCCGGTCGTCCATTCTCCCCGATGATGCTGCCTGCATTCACCTGAATGTACGCTCCCATATCGCATAATTCTTCTGCCAACGAGATGTCTTCCACCAGACATCGGTAGCGCTCTGCATGAGCGATGATCACATCATTCCCTGTCATCTGTACACGCTGAACTCCCTGCCGGATATAATCGAATCGATCAGATGGGGAGAATTCTACCAGTGCGCTCCTGCGCTTGTTCATGGTAAGCACTCTACCAGCTTCCAGTTTATCCGGAATGTCTTGCCCGTAGAATATCTCATTTCCCAAATAGATACGGAACTTATCGCTGATCTTCGCAGCTTCTGCTCGTACCAGCCTTAATTGTTCATGAAGTCTCTCCGGACTTGCGTGTCCTCGTCGTGGATGATGGTGTGGGGTTGCAATGATCAATCGTATTCCTTCATTGAATGCGATGCGTAACATCTGTCTTGTCTCTTCCAGATCCTGTGCTCCGTCATCTACGCCCGGTAGAATATGACAGTGCATATCTATGTATCTGTCCATTCGAAGTTTCCCTCCATCTTTCTTAACATTGGTTCACAATTGTGTCGCTTCTGCTTGAATTTCGACAAAAATGGGCAGAATTCGACCTAGCATCCTAAAGATAGTCTATCGGGATAATCCGCTTTTGTCAAGGAATTACGGCTTGATTTGCGCTTTTCCATATTTTTTCTTCTATTATAATGTCGCAGTTAATTGGGTAGTATGTCTAGATAGAATGTACTTATATGTATACTTCTCCAGATATAAGACAATTGAAGTGGCATTTTCTTACGCTTATTTGGTTATTTTTTTCATTTTTCTCGGATTCTCTTGTCGAGATGGGGAGAAAAATGTCTATTTTTGTTTACATGTTCTTGGATAGTATAATATAGATGGAAAGGGTTGTCAATAGATACCCCCACCGGGTATTTTTGTGTTTTTCACTATACAGACTACACGGTCCTTGCGAAAAATTGATATAAGAATTCTTGCTCAGATTCCATGAGGTAAGAAGCAGATAAGAAGTTTCACATTTATTAAAAGCAAAGAATTTGCGGTCAAACTCGCCGCGTTGCGGCTCAAACAACTCCCTTAAATTCTTTAACATAAATGTGGAACTTCTAACTGCTTCTAACCTCATTCCATATTCGCAGGAATTCTTATATCAATTTTTTGCAAGTAGTGTAATGGTACGGGGAAGGAAAAGGCAAAAATTACGGGGAGAGGTGGGAGGGACTGGGAGTGTATACAGAAGGAAGATTTTTCTTTGTAGGTTGACACTTTTTCTCTTTACATTGCTCTTGATTCATGTTATCGTATTCCTACATCTTCAGAGAATTTCTTTTCTCTGGATATTTCTAAGCCGGAAGGCTCTCATCTCGGGTTTCAGATTTCGAAACATAATCCGATATGAAAACAATGTTTATGACAGGTCAATAAACTTCCAACTTGCTTTAGCATTTCTCTTGTCAAATATCCTTTTATTGTCTCTTTGTCATTGCATTCGGTAGTTGAAAACTTTATAATGAAAG
>DAVZKO010000154.1:0-4584 GCA_052272205.1 Schaedlerella sp.
CAATGTTCTGTGTTGTTGTCGTTTCAAGCGACAGCTTTAATAGATTATCACATCTCTTGTCGTTTGTCAACAACTTTTTTAAGTAATTTTCGCTGTCAATCATGACTTGAAGTTTACTGTTTTTGCAGTTGTTTTATCGACAAGTGTTATCTTATCATCCAGGCATTTAATTGTCAATGTTTTTTATTTATTTCGCACAATTCAGATAATTCACCGGTTTCATGCCTACCTTTCCACAATTCAGTGAATCCTCGCTTTCCCTTTTCTCCAAACTTGACAACTTATTTCCGCCTACTCTATACTTGTTTTATATAGTAAGAATACACCGTAAAATAGAATCTATAAGAGAAAGGATAGGATATTCCATGCTTCGAATTCAAGATATTGCTGAGCGATGCGGAGTAAGCAGAACCACCGTCTCCAACGTATTACACGGAAAAACAAAAAAAGTGTCCATCGAAACTATGCATAAGATTTCACAGGTTTTAATGGAAGAAGGCTATGTTCCAAACGAAACCCCCTATGTCTTTGCAGAAAATGCCTCCAAAGTCATTGGTGTTGTATTAGGGTTCGAGGTAGCTCACGGTTATGCGGCCTTACAGGATGTCTTTGTCAGTACATTTATTGCTAAAATTCACGAAAGTGCACAACAGGCCGGCTATTATGTAATGCTCATTGACGGAATCGAGATTGACAATGTGGTAAATGTTGCATCCAGATGGAATGTCGATGGACTCATTCTCCTGGGGTATAATGATATCAAATACAACTTATTAAAAAAGAAAATAAACAAATATGCTGTACTTGTTGATGCCTATCCCGACAGCGAATATCATTTTGTAAATGTAGGGATTGACGATTTTTCCGGCGGTAATCAGATTGGTGAATATCTCTTGAACAATGGATATCCGAATGCTCTTTATATTGCTGAAACCGAATCCGATGCCGATTATTATCGCTGGCTCGGTTTTAAGCAGGCAATGGAAAGCAAAGGAGGATTCTGTAGTAAATCCAGATATATTGTTGTACCGGGAGAAAAAAATAGCAGAATGAACGCATTGATGAAGCTTCTGCCTACATTCTTAAAAGCGGGAGCCATTGCTTTTTCTTCAGATATGGATGCAATCGAAGCCATCAATCTCTTTGCAGATCATGGGATCCAGATTCCCGAACAGTTATCTGTAACTGGATTTGATGACTGCATGTACTCAACAATGATCCGACCACGACTGACCACGGTAAAACAAGATATTGCTGGAAAAGCGGAGTTAAGCTTTTCCCTATTGTTAGATTTACTTTCCAACAAGCCTCTTCCGAAACTAGATTACAAGAATCCTGTTTCTTTAATTGTTCGGGATTCCGTAAAGCCTAACCTTTAAATTTTTCCAGCAAACTTACACTTGATCTGGTCTCACTGCTTCTCCCGATATAGAGCTGAACACATACTATTTGATATTTGTAAAATGTGCATAAAATCATCCACACAACTTTGGATGGTTTTGTAGTTTCATAAGAAACGTTTTGAAACCTTCTTTTATTATATGCTATGATTTTTTCAAACAAACAACGATTTGGCAGATTCTTGCTGCCAGACTCACAGCAAATAACAGGAGGTTTTTATTATGTCAGAACAAAGAACATGGTGGAAAGAAGGAGTTGTATACCAGATTTATCCTAGAAGTTTTATGGATTCCAATGGAGATGGGTTCGGAGATATCAACGGAATCCGAAAGCGCCTTGAATATATAAAAACACTCGGAGCTGATATCATATGGATTTCCCCCCTCTTGGAATCTCCTGGAGATGACAACGGATACGATATCTCCGACTACCGTAAAATCCTAGATGAATTCGGTACTATGGAGGAATATGAAGCCATGCTTCACGAAGCTCATGACTTTGGTTTAAAAATTGTAATGGATCTTGTAGTAAATCACACATCAGACGAACATCCATGGTTTATTGAGAGCAAAAAATCCAAAGATAATCCTTACCGGGATTATTACATCTGGAAACCTGCTAAAAATGGAAAAGAGCCTAACAACTGGGGTGCCTGCTTCGGTGGTTCCGCTTGGGAATACGATGCACAAACCGATATGTTCTACCTGCATCTTTTCTCCAAAAAGCAGCCGGATTTAAACTGGGAAAATCCGAAAGTGCGTGACGAAGTCTTTGACATGATGAACTGGTGGTGTGAAAAGGGAATTGACGGATTTCGCATGGATGTCATCAGTATGATTTCCAAGGACCAGTCCTATCCGGATGGGGAAATGAACGGCGGATTATACGGAGATGGGGGTGCTCACTTCATGAATGGTCCAAGAGTTCATGAGTTTCTGCAGGAAATGAATCAGAAAGTGCTTTCTAAATACGATATTATGACGGTTGGTGAAACAGCAGGTGTCACCATCGAAGAAGCAAAAAAATATGCTGGAAACGACGGAAAAGAGCTAAATATGGTATTCCAGTTTGAACACGTCTCTATTGGTGACGGCAAACTCGGAAAATGGACGACCGAAAAATATAATTTTCATGAATTAAAAACAATTTTAACAAAATGGCAGACTCAGTTGGAGGGAAAAGCCTGGAACAGTATCTTCTGGGGCAACCATGATCAACCACGTGCTGTGTCCAGATTTGGCGATGACCGTGAAGAATACCGTGAAGTCTCTGCCAAAATGCTTGCCACTTGTGAAATGACATTGCAGGGAACTCCTTATGTTTATCAGGGTGAAGAATTAGGCATGACAAATGCAGAGTTCACAGATATTTCTCAGTATCGTGATATTGAAAGCATCCACCACTTTGAAGAGTTAACAAGTGCAGGACTTATTACAACGGAAGATATGCTTGCCTGTCTTCAAAAACGCAGCCGTGATAATTCCAGAACACCAATGCAATGGGACGACACTGAAAATGCAGGATTCACAACAGGAGAACCTTGGATTGCAGTCAATAAAAACTATCCCCACATCAATGCTAAGATTGAGCTGGGCGATGCAAATTCTGTGTTCCGCTACTACCAGAAGATGATTAAACTCAGAAAAGAACATCTCGGATTGATTTACGGAATCTTTAGAGCCGTTGCTCCGGAAAGCGACCATATTTTTGCCTACGAACGTGTTTATAAAGAAGAAAAATACCTTATAGTGAACAATTTCACTTCCGAGACCGTTCCTTTTACAATACCAAAAGAATATGCTGATTCGGATATGCTCATCGGGAATTACGAACGTACTGAATTTGGTGATTCCATTACACTGCAATCCTACGAAGCATTTGTATTAAAAAAGAAATAGGAGGACACATGATGAAAAAGAAAATCGTACTAAGTTTAGGTCTGTCACTCATTATGCTGACATCTTTGATTCTTCCTGGATGTCAGTCAAAGGAATCCAACGACAAAATCGAAATCACTATGGTTCAATATAAGCCGGAAGCCGTAGAAGTTTTCGAAGAACTGGAGAAGAAATTTAATGAAACACACGACGACATCCACCTTTCTATTGAATCACCGAATGATGCCATGACAATCCTGAAAACAAAATTTATCCGTGAAGACTATCCGGATATCATCGGAATTGGCGGCGAAGTAAACTATTCCAATTTTATTGATGCAGGAATTTTAACCGATGTCTCAGATTACAAAGGCTTTGATTCCATCAATTCGGGTTATGTAGATATTTTAGAAAATCTGGAATTTGTTCCAACAGAAGGTACTTTCGGTGTGCCATACGTTGCCAATGCTGCAGGCGTTCTTTACAATCGTGATTTATTTGAAGCAAACAACTGGGAAATTCCTAAAACATGGGATGAGTTCATGATGCTTTGTGAAACGATCAAATCCAGTGGAATGCAGCCCATGTTTTTTGGCTTCAAAGATACCTGGACCTGCCTTGCTCCATGGAATGCCCTGGCTGTTGATTTGGCTCCGGCCGATGTATGTCAGAAAGTAAACAAGGGTGAAACCACCTTTTCAGACGAATACCGGGTTGTTGCTGAGAAAATGCAGGAGCTAATGCAATATGGACAAGATGGAGCAATCGGATACGGATACAACGATGCATGTACCGCATTTGCCAATGGCGAATCTGCCATGTTTGTAATCGGAAGTTATGCAGTTCCACAGATTAAATCTGTCAATCCTGAGATCAACATAGATTCTTTCGTAATGCCAGGCAATGATACAGAAGAAGAAAATATTTTAAATTCCGGTGTCGATTTACAATTCTGTGTTACCACAGGATGCAAAGAAAAAGACGCAGCTTATGAAGTCCTTGATTTCCTACTTGAGCATGACAATGTCCAAATGTACATCGATGATCAGAATGCAATACCTTGCAAAAATGAGTCATTTGATCTTGCTTCCGAGGTAGACGGAATGAAGTCTTACATTGAAGAAGGACGAATGGCAGATTATCAAGATCATTACTATCCTACTGAAATGTCTGTCGATGCGCAGATCCAAACATTTCTGATTGATGGAGATATCGATAAATTTCTAAATAAGTTCGATAAAGACTGGACAAGATATAATCGCGATATTATTCGCAAAGTGCAAGACTATGAAAAAGGAGATTTGTA
>DAVZKO010000155.1:0-4546 GCA_052272205.1 Schaedlerella sp.
GGATTAGGGACTTTCACCCCTTAGAAACGTGCGCCGCAAGGCGCACATTTAAAAACCTCGGAAACATTATGTTTTCGAGGTTTTTCTTTGGAAAGGTTTTTCTGTTGTGAAAGAAGTATTTTTAGGAGAAGTGATTCGCCAGCGGCGATTGGAACTGGGGCTTACACAGGAGGAACTGTGTGAAGGGATTTGTGAACCTATGACAATATCGAGATTTGAAAATGGACGACAAACTCCATCTCGTAATCGTACGAAGGCACTTTGTCAGCGATTGGGATTGCCGGATGATAGGTTTTATGGATTGCTGAGTGCCAAAGAACTGGAAATCAGTAACTTGGAAAAGGAAATCACTAGTTACCATGTACGGTTTATAAGAGCTACTCCAGAGGAGAAAAATAGAATTCGGGAAGAAACATTCATAAAGCATCGGGAATTGGAGAGAGTGATAGACAAAGATGACAAACTTTCTAGACAACTGATTCTTCGCTCCAAATTTCTTTTGGGCACGGAGAATGGTCCATATAGTCTGGATGAGGGACTTCCCATGCTGTTGGATGCAATGCGTTTGACATCTCCAAAATTTGATTTGGATTCGATCGGACGTGGATTGTACACAGAGAATGAAATTAAGTTAATCAATAATATGGCAAATTGCTATATTCGAGCGGAACGTCATTATGATGCTATCGATATTCTGAAGCCACTGCTTCGTTATTTACAAACCAAGTTGAAGAATATTCCACCTAATCGGGCACAGATTCCCATGGTGGCATTCAATTATGCTCGGGAACTTGAAATCGTGAAAAGGTTCGATGATGCCATAGAGATAGCGGAATATGCTAGAAGAATATGCATTGATTACGGTGTGTATACTTCTCTTTCTGGTATCTTGATGATTTTGGCAGAATGTTATTATCATCAAGGGAATCAAGAAAACAGCGTAGAGTTGTACCATCAGGCATATTATCTTTTTAAGATAATCGAAGATGAAGATAATCTTGCTATTATTAAAATCGAAGCGAAGAAATTTCTGGGATTGGAACTGAATTGACATCACAAAAAGGGGCGTATATTACAGAGATATTTGTGAAAACGTCGGACTTTCATATCAGGGATTTTATGATTGTCTGCATTCCCTTGAACGTAAGGGAATCATAGCGTGCGAAAAGCGTAGTTATTTTGACTGGGATATTCAGGTCATCAATAACTCTTTTTGTGGTACGGAAAACTTTGGGCGGGGTTATGTATCGCTGCATTGTGGTATGGTGCGGTCAGATGAGTTTAAACAACTTAAAGGCGGCGCAAAGCTTATGGCATTATGGCTCATGCGTGAGTGGCAGATCAGCAGGAGCCGGTCCGGAAGCAGTGCGTACCAGATCACAAAAGAGAACCTGATTGCAAAATTTGTAGGACTGCTTAATGTGTCAAGACGTACTGTGAGGGAATATTTGGGCGATTTAGAGCCTTTTATGGATGTGTACTTAGAAAAAGGCCGTAAGTACTTTATAACCTTTAAAAAGGGCGCATACGAGGCTCTGCCGGGCAGGGATTCTGAAAACGATGAACTCAGAAACCACACGGTTACGATCTCCTGCAGGAGAAACCGGATCAAGGACGAGAACAGGCAGAAAGAGGAAGAAATCTGTACCATCCTAAAGCAGCACCACAAGGACATCATTAAGAACCTAGAATTTGATCTAAGTGCCATAATCAGGGAAAGCCTGGCACGGATCAATGCGAGCATACATAACAAGTACAAGTGGAAGCGGTATTTAAATCCTGCACTGGTACATAAGATCGTGATAGAGGAGCTTGCCAATGCGTAGGCATATACAATTGAACAGGGATTATGACAGACCTATGAGAGCCATAGGTCTCTTCGTGGTATCATAAATAGCATCTGGAGAGCCAGATCATCCATCCAAAAGGCAGTTTTCGGTGAAAAAGACACCGGGAGCTGCTTTTTCTTTTTTTACTGGAGAAAAGTATTCAAGTTTCACGACAGTTCAGAAAAAAAGTATTCAAATATCATTTCAATTTTTCATAAGGATATTCAAGTTTTAAACGGCTTATATAAATTTATTCAAATTTTACAGTAATAAATGAGATCTCCTATTCAATTTTCAAACTATCCACAAAGTGCCTCAAAGCCCCATAAATAGGGCAAAGACACAATATGTAAAACGGCTAATAAATCCTTTCTAAATACAATTCTTTCTTTTTATCAACTATATCTTGTTTGGGAATCAACTACTCTGCAAACAATCTCTTTTTAATTGATCCATGTCACCTTGACACACGAAAACACTCATCCATCCACACAATAAGGAAGCCGAAACGCATAGCGTTCCGTCAATATCTAAACTGGCATAAATGCCAGAATTAATAGATACCAGTAATCCTGACAAACGAAATAACTTATCAATCCATATGCTGAAATTCCAAAGAAAATGACAACAGCAAGACAATGAAAATCCAAGGGAAAAATTCAATAAAAAGAAAATTAGAGGGGTTGATTGCATTTCAATTATTGTCAAGCATGGAAATTTATGGTAGGATTTAATTTGTAGTAAAATTGTGTCGAAAACTATACTTTTTGGCAAACAAAAAAAACATGAAAAAAACGTCAAATCTGTGTCGCAATCGCAGATTTTTTTTAATTTTCAGGTCATTTTATCCTCAAAAAACACGACTTTTGAAAAGTATGATTTTTGAAACTTCATTGACTAACATGAAAGGAGGATATGTGGCCAGAATAGAACAAATGTTCTTGACGTTATATTATATTTATAGTATAGTGTGGATAAGAAAAATACATTTGGAGGTCACAAAATGAAGAACACAAGTTATAAAAATAAACAATTCGTACTTTTAGGAATGACTTTTTTAAGCGTAGCTGGCATTGCCGGATGTTCCAAGGTAGAACTGGCACAGAGCACAGTGACACTGGAGCTTGGCGATGAGCTGTCTGAAAATGTTGCAGATTATCTGCAGGATCCGGATGAGAAAATCTTAAAGGGCGCAAGCCTTGATCTGTCCGCAATAGATGAAACAAAAGTTGGCTCATACAATGCTGCCGTTGCATATGATGGAAAAAATTATCCATTTACGGTAGAAGTGAAAGACACAACTTCACCGCAATGCGAAGCAAAAGATTATATCTACATGCAGCCGGGAACGCTGACCGTGGATGATCTGGTAACGGAGATCAAAGATGCATCGGAAACTTCCAGTGGGATCGTTTCTTGTGAGATAAAGGATGATCTTTCAGCCTGTGATTATGACGATATGCTGCAGGAAAAAGCGGCGGTAGATACTACTGATCAGTATGATGAAGTAGATTATCAAGAAAGTGTTCAGTTGGATGATGAAGGCTGCTATGAAGTGACAGCACAGGTAAAAGATAGTGAAGGCAATTTTACAGATATAACATTAAACGTTTACGTGGATGGCACAGCTCCGGAGCTGGCACAGAATGTGATCGATCTTGAGGTGGATGCATCCGGGATCAGTATTGATGACATCAACACGGATGATGCGGAAAAGATTGCAGAAATGCTGCATGAGCTTCCGGATTTTACAAATGCAGAGTGGGCGGCAGCCAGTGATGCATTTTGCGGAGACAATGTGATCAGCTACGAATATGAGCAGAAATCATTTAATCTGCAGAAAGAGAAACCTGTAGAAGTATTAAATGTACACTGCACAGTGCAGGATCAGGCTGGAAACGAAAACGAGGCAGATTACGAAGTGATGGTTACATACACTGGTCTGGATGCAGAGGCTTTATTGGAAAAGACAGGGCTGATCATGCAGATAAGTGATGTCACATCCAACGACAAGAAATCTGGCAAAAGTGATAATAAATCTGGAACTACAAATACTCAAAATCAATTATCACAAGCCAGTGGAAAATCCAATGCGGACAATTTAGGAATGACGGATGATGAAATGGTTGCAATGTTACAATCAATGACACCGGATGAAATGGATGCATTTTTAAATTCTATGGCTAGTGGAAGTACAGATAAAAGTTATAATATTGCCACAGAGCAGGGAACAATTTCATATTATTATGATAGTAGTGCAGCTCAACAGGTTTTTAGTCTTGTCAATCAGGAAAGAGTAAATAATGGACTTCCAGAATTAACTTGGGATAGTGATATGGTATCATATTCTGACAGGCGTGCAATGGAAATAGTTACAGATTTTAGCCACAATTCTGCAGGTGGAAAATGGAGTGTAGGTGAAAATATTGGTCAAGGATATGAAAATGCCAGCGCAGTTGTAAGTGGATGGATGAACTCAGAAGGACATAAAGCAAATATATTGAGCACAGTATCGACAAGAGCATCTGTTTCTTGTTATGTTGAAAAAGAAACTTTCAGCAATGGCTCAAGAATTAATAATCATTATTGGGTTATTAATTTTACACATTAAAAGCATTCCTTTAAAAATTTAATAAATTGCACTGATTTTATTGGTTTGGTATAATGAATGAGGTGCTACGAGAAAACGGTAGGCGGTTAGCCCTCAACAGAGGGAC
>DAVZKO010000156.1:0-4470 GCA_052272205.1 Schaedlerella sp.
TGGAACTGAACTGTAAAAGGGATATCAATTTTATGTTTCTTTTGGAAGGGGCACCGGTTCCAGATCATGCAACGTTTGCACGATTCCGAAGCATTCATTTTGCACTTTGTTCAAAGCGTATTCTTGCTGAAATGTCAAATACACTTTGGTATTGGCAGATAAAGTTACCTCTTTGTTTGACGAGAGAATAATTTTTGTAAGCATCAAGGATGGAGATTGTTTTCAGGTGCTTGGCTGTGAATTGACAGCATTTGATGTATTATCAGAGAAGATGAAACAGTATGGATTCGTTATGAATTATAGTGGAGGCAAGAGATTGGTCTTTTGTGGTGACGAACCTTTAACAGAAAAGATGGAATCAAAAGTATCAGGTTGTGATTGGCTATTGCATGAGGCTTTTTTCTTATGTCCCTTGCGATAGCTTGTTTCATCAACACCAATACGAACAAGGTTATCAAATCTTGCATTTGGATTAATATCAAGGTCTTTCTCAACACGTTCGATGATAGGACCTACTGTATTTCATGAAATTCTCATGAATGTAGCAACTGCCACACGAGAACAATTAACAGCCATCCAAGCAGTCTGTTCCTCGAATTTACGTGTGAAGCGAGAACCATGTCTAGCCCAAGGGAAGCGACATGTAACGACACCATGCTCCTTACAATTGACTCTGCAAGAAGGTACAACCAGAATAACTTTATGTCCTGCCCAATCGCAGGCTCGCCAGGTTCTGGCACCTTCATTACCATTGTCATAGAACTTTGATTTTTTTCCACAAATCCCACATCGACACTGTTCGCCTTTGGTGGCATGCACCTCAATCATGATAGAGGTATCTGCGAGCATAGTAACTTTATCAATACAAGTGTGTTTGACATTTTTTCTTATGGACAATAAAATGGAGTCATAATATACAGTACAGAAATATGCTGGTGAAAAGAAATGATGTGACAAAAGGGGAAAGCATATGGAATTGTTAAAACTTGTGATTGTAGATGATGAAGTGATTTTATTACAGGGGCTTTTGAAAACCTATGACTGGGAATCGATGGGATTTCAGGTGGTCGGTTCTGCCCAGAGCGGTGAGCAGGCGATTCGTGTGATCAAAGAGAAAAGACCGCAAGTGGTTCTGACTGATATTCGTATGAAGCAGATTTCAGGCCTTATGGTTATGGAGGAAATTCAGAAAGAGAATATCGACTGCCTGTTTATCGTACTCAGCGCCTACCGGGATTTTGAATATGCACAGCAGGCATGTGAACTGGGAGCATTTTCCTATTTATTGAAGCCGATTGAGGATGAAAAACTGCAGGAAACAATGGAAAATGCATATAAACTCTGTATGGAGCAGAAGGAAAATGCCGCCAGGTACGAAAGCTGGGAGAAGCTTGTGATGGCAGACTCCACCAGCTTTCTTCAGGTGGTTGTTCAGAAATACCTGCAGGACAGACTTTCGATGGAACGGCTGGAGGAGGTGTTTACGGCATTAAATGACGTGGTTCAGGAGGGAGACCGCTTTATTACTGTGTGTGTGGACATTGATCTGGCATATAAGATTACAAATTCATTGGATTATGAAGCTGTCAGATTTGCGGCAGAACAGCATTTGGAAAAAGTGATCGGAGCACGTTTTTTCTGCTGGTGCTTTGAGAGTAAAGAGGACTGCTATGTATTTGTCATAAAGACAAAAGAAAATGCGGTTGTCCGGGAACTGAAAGAGATATTGGAACAGACGAAGAAAGAACAGAACTATCCGTTGATCGCCGCGATTTCGAAACCATACAAGGGGATGAGCGGGATTCGGAGAAGCTACGAGGAAGCGCAGAAGCTGTTTGAGCTTGCCCGCGTGTCAGGTGCCAGCGCATTTACACTGACGGATGAGCTGGAAGCAGGAACAGAGAAGGTCTATTCTCAGGATGCGGAATTATTGATCATTAATGCAGTCAGAAAGAATTCAGAGCAAGAACTGAAAGAGGCATTCGTACATTTTATTTACGGGCTGCCGCAGGGAGAAGAGCTGCAGTGCCGGTACATGCACAGAGTGATGTTGAAAATAGAATTTCTGCTGAATGATTCGTATGGGATGACAGTGGAATTGCAGGAAAAGTTTCAAAAATATTATTCAAATCTGCTGAATCTGAATGCGGCACGTTCGGTTGATGTCTGTTATCAGATTTTAAGCAGTGCAATCCGGGAACGGCAGAAGAGCGCAGACCGGGATGAGGTACGCTATTTCAAAGAATATATGTCGATGGCGAAAGCATATATCGAGGAACATCTGAATGATAAAAATTTATCCGTTGTTTCGGTCGCCGCATATATCCATCTGAATCCGGTTTATTTTGGAAGAGTGTTTAAAAGCACCTGCCGGATGACATTTAAAAGATACCTTTTGCAGCAGAGAATGGAGAAGGCAAAAGAATTGCTGCAGCATGGCACAAAAAGTATCGGGGAGATCTGCGAACGGGTGGGAATCAACAATCCGTCCTATTTTTCGCATCTGTTTAAGGAATATACAGGGAAACTGCCGAGTGAATATAAAAAGGAATATGAACCATGAAAATAAAAAGTATCAGATCCGGAATTCAGCGGAAATATCTGCGGTATACCTTTTTTCTGCTGCTTCTGGCATTGCTGTTGTCCGGCGTGGGATGCTGGGGATATCTGTATACAATGCAGAGGAATGCTTTTATTGAACAATATAAATCCGTTGATGAAAAGATGGGAGTTCTGCTGGAGAATTTATATGCAGAAAGTGATGATGTGACGTCGGAATTCATTTTTAACGAGGATGTGCAGCAAAGTCTCAGGAGTCAGCCGTCCGAGGAACAGGAGATGCGGGTGGTTCAGGAGTATCTGGCATATCTTGAGCTGGAGTATGTGGATGAATACTGCTATATAGATAATGGAAAGAACGTATATACACGTCCATTTATTAACATGGAATATGAAGCTTTTGAAAAAAGTGGTTTTCAAGAGCTGCTGGGAGATTCCTATGCAAAAATGAAGTGGATTTGGACCGAGGATACATTGTTCAGCACCGGCAAAGAGGCTCTTTTCATATGCAGGCCCGTGCACAGCATGGAGTATGCGCATTCCCCGGGTTTTTTGTTTTTAAAAATGGAGGATCGATTTTTAAAAGAAATATTCGGAGATGACAAATATCCGGCCGGGGATGCAGCCATTGGGATTCTGGATGGAAACGGGCAGGTCTTCCTGACGGAATTCCCGGAGTTTTATGAGATGCCGGAGGCGGACCGGAAGCGGATCCGGGAGCTGAGTAACCGTAAGGACGCCGGAATGATTGTTTCCGGCGATGAAATAGACAGCGGAATCTTGCTGGCATATCGGCAGGAAACAAGCGGGTTTGTCGTATTTACCGTTGTGCCGGATCAGATTCTGATGGAAGGACAGGTTCAGCTTCTGCAGCTATTGACCGGGATCTATCTTCTGGTTGCAGCGGTTGTGGTGATCGTCAGTGTTTATTTTTCCAAACAGTTCACAATGCCGATTCAGAGTATCAGTGAAACGATGTCAAATTTTGACGGAAAGGATTTCAGCAGGACGATCCGGCTGAATACCAACACAGAGCTGGATCAGATTGGAAAATCGTACAATAAAATGGTTCAAAATATTGAGCGGCTGATCGGAGAAGTCAAGGTGCAGGAGCAAAAACTGCGAACCAGCGAAATGAAGATGCTGATCAGCCAGATCAATCCGCATTTTCTGTATAATACATTGGATACGATCTATATGCTTGCGAGAATTAACGGAGAAGAAACAACAATGAAAATGATCCAGGCGCTTTCGAAATATCTGCGGCTCTCGCTCAGTAAAGGGAATGATATCGTGACAGTTGAGGAAGAACTGGAAAATGTAAAAAATTATATGGAAATTCAGCAGATCAGGAACCAAAATCTGTTCCGGTACAAAATATATTGTGAAAAGGATCTGCGCCGGAGATGGATTCTGAAGTTAATTCTGCAGCCTTTGGTGGAAAATTCTATCAAATACGGATTTTGCGAGATCTTTGAAGGCGGACTCATACAGATTGAGATAAAGGAAGAGAGCGGGAAGCTGGTTTTTGTGGTGTTTAACAGCGGAAAGCCGATAGAGCATGAGATTGCGGAAAAAGTGAATGGATTGAATGGAAAAGGGATTGCCAGTGTAGAGGCATGTTTTTCGGACAGAGATCATGGTTATGGTTTGACGAGTGTGATCACCCGGCTCCGCTTAAAGTACGGAGAGGATGTGCAGTTTTATTATGAGGAAGAAGAAAACGGAACCAGATGTATTATCCGGATTCCGGATAACGGGGAAGAAAATAAGGAGCTTTAGAAGTGGTACGGCGATACTTCTCTGCCTGATTTTGCTGGCATTTCTTTTATATGGAAGTATCCCGTCCGGGGAGGCTCCTCAGACCGTGCGGGAGGAAGAGGTCGTGGAGATACCGGTCGTCTTCAAGGT
>DAVZKO010000157.1:0-4432 GCA_052272205.1 Schaedlerella sp.
AATGCACCAATTGTTGTAAATTCATATGTCATTGTGTTTCTCCTTTTTCTCTAAATATTGTCTATGTTTATCACTGGCATTATTCACAACTTTTAATCAACCGGAACACCTGCTCCGTTGTTGCAACCATATTTTCTCTTGCATTATCCTTGTCCATTGCTTCCGCCAATGGAACCACACTTCTGAGAATCGGGAAAAATGCATCGATCCCATGTTCATTGCATACCCCGGCATCTTCCGTTACACAGCCGGACAAAGCGTACACTCTTTTGTTGTATTTCTTTGCAATTTCCGCAACTCCGATCGGAGCTTTTCCCATCGCAGTCTGTCCATCCAATCGTCCTTCTCCGGTAATCACAATGTCTGCAGCTTTCACATATTCTTCTAATTTCGTCTCTTCTAACACAATTTTGATTCCTGATTCTAATACTGCATTCGTATAAGTTAAAAATGCAAATCCAAGTCCGCCTGCTGCACCTGTACCTGCCTGATTCATATTCGCATGTGGATATTTTTCTTTTGAAAGTGCTGCATAATAGGCGAGCCATTTATCTATCTGCATAATCATCGTCGGTGTTGCCCCCTTTTGCGGTCCGAAAATTGCACTTGCTCCCTGCTCTCCGCAAAGTGTATTTGTGACATCACAGGCAACTCGGAAGGTACACTCTTTCAATTCCGGAATGACATATTCATCTGTAATTTTATCTATTTCACTCAGCCCCTGTGCTCCGAAGGGAACCTGCTTTCCTTCCTTGTCTAATATTCCGTATCCCAATGCCTGAAGCATACCGATTCCACCATCATTTGTCGCACTTCCTCCGATTCCAACGATAAAATGACGACATCCCTTTTTGATGGCATCTTTGATGATTTCTCCGACACCATATGTTGTTGTCTTTAACGGATTGCGTTCTTGCTCTTCTACCAATGTAATCCCTGCTGCTGCAGACATTTCAATAATTGCCGTTGTGTCTAATACTCCATAAACTGCATCAACCGGTTTCCCAAGAGGTCCTGTGACTGTCACCGTTTCCAATTTTCCATTCATTCCAAGTGCCAGTGCTTCAACGGTTCCTTCTCCTCCGTCTGCCAGCGGTCTTACCTCCACTTGTGCTTCCGGATATACCTTTCTGATTCCTTCTGATATTGCATTTCCTGCTTCAAGCGAAGACAGACTTCCTTTTAATGAGTCAATTGCCACTACTACCCTCATTGTGCTTCCTCCCTTATAATCTCTTCTCTGTATTTATCTTGACATTATAATAGCAATTCTGGCACACCATTTATATGTTTTATAAAACTAATATTTATTGAATATTTCGCAAATATATGTTATATATAACATATACAGTAATATTTACCTTTTACTTTAGGAGGGAAATCATGGCAATATCTTTATCGAAACAAACCGCACAAAAAATCGTAGATACAATCAAAGATGTCTGCGGACACGATATTAACTATATCAATAGACATGGTATCATTTTTGCAAGCACCAACCCATCCCGTATTGGGGATTACCATGAAATCGGGCAAACTGTAGTTCAAACTGAAAAGACTATAGAAATCACATCAGATAATAGTTTTTATGGCACCCAGAAAGGAGTTAATATTCCATTTGTTTACAATCGTGAAGTAATCGCTGCAATCGGCATCACCGGTGCTCCCGATGAAGTTCGCCAATATGCCGTTCTTGCACAGAAGATTACTTCTTTGATTTTGCGCGAACAGGAAACCGATTTTTTCAACTATGAAAAGAAAAATGTTTTAAACTATGTCATCCGCTCTCTTGTAGAAAACACGGATCTCAACCACGATTTTTTGATTGAGTTTTTAAATGACTTCCATCTCAATGTCGATACAATATGCAGAACAATTGTAATCCAGCCGGATTCCAGATATAATTTATCCAACCTTTCTCTTATCGAGAATCACATTTATCGTACCTTTGACCAGATTGGAGCTCCATTATATACATTTAATTTTCCAAATGAATATATTTTAATCCTTCCGGAAGAACAGTATCAAAACTGGTCTTACATTTTTCATACGCTTGCTAATAATACCGAAAATGTACTTCATATCGGAATCGGTACGGCATGTGCATTATCCAAACAGCATCGTTCTTATTCTGCTGCAAAAATTGCACTTCACAGTTTATCGACAACACAGAGCATTGCTATTTTTGATGATTTAGATTTGGAAATTATTTTGAGTTGTGTCAACGATGAGGCCCGAACAAAATATTTACATAAGACGATTTCAAATTTGACGGATGAAGATATGAATCTATTGCGAACATATTTTTCCACAAATATGTCCTTAAAAGAAACTTCCGAGATTTTATTTTTACACAAAAACACGCTGCAATATAAATTGAACCGCATCGAAAAACTGACAGGATATAATCCACGTGTTTTTAGCGATGCGGTCAATCTGTTCCTTGCAACGAAATTAATGTAACCTATTATATAATTCTATCATGGCTGTTCAGGACATTTGATTTGTTTCCTTTCTCTCAATGCTACTTTTACTTTATATTACCCTTTATCCTCATATTTGTAATCTCGATTCCAATACAAATAGTAATTACGAATTATCATCGCTACACATACTATCAAAATCGCAGCCATCGTAATCCACCCTTCTGCTGTCATAAGAAAGCCTTTCATACTATCTGCAGCTCCCGATATCATCAAGAATATTCCGATTACAATAACCGGCCAACATATATGTACTATCCTCAACCACTTTTTTCGACCGTAATAATACTCACTATCGACTTCCGGTATCTCTTTTCTAATACATCGGATGACCGCAACCGGAATTCCTTTCACAGAAGTATAATTACGCTCTGCCGTATATTCAACCCCATCTATGGTAAATTCCGGATACATACCTTCTTTCGTTATAACTAATTCTATATTATTCTGCATCGCATATGCATATAGTGCATTTGCAAATTCATATCGATCCGTCACTCCATTATCCGGAGTAAATGTAAACATTCGCTGGTGTTCATAATACACAACATCTTTATAATCAGAAATCCATTTATCGAAAAAGTGTTTTCTCTCTTTCTCCATACTATAAAGATATTCATCAACAGCAATATCGTTTATTGAGCCCTGTGTTTTTCTTAAATTATCACAAACCTCAATTGCATATTTTGTATCTGCCAATTTCTCTTCCAATAACTTTTGCTGTTCTTCCAATGAACAGACCAACTCTTTTTCCCCACATAATATTAATTTAATCTGTTCAAGAGGCATATCAATCATTCGAAACATCTTTATCAATTTCAATTTTCTGATATCATCCTCTTTATAATCCCGATACCCATTCTTCTGATTACGTGCAGGTTGAATCAATCCGGATTTTTCATAAAATCTTATATTTTGACTTGAGATTCCGGTAAGCTTTTCTACTTCCTTAATGTTCATTTCTGATACCTCCACTGCTTTCTTTGCAATGAATTTTAAACTATGTACATAGTATAAGGTCAATACTTTTTAATAAAATGCTAAATTAATCCACTTTTATATACTTTCATTTTTCTCCATTCATCTCCTCAATCTTCCAATATACAAACAGGGGTGCCCGTAAGTTTTGAAAATTTCTTACGAGTCATCCCTGCACTTTCTCTTATTTTTTCTCTGTTTAGAACAGCCTATTTATTGTCAAATGTAATATTCCGAATCATATTTCTGTTAATAAGCTGTACTCCTTTCTATTCCCGGCAAGTTACCTAATTCTAAATGCCTCAAAGTTTTTAACTGTTGTACCGCAAGTTCATGTAATAATCGCATTCTCTCAGCCTGAGCTTTTCCTTGTTTGATTAATATAGCATTATAACTTTCCATGTTAGAAAGTACAAGTAATTGATGCAATGTTGCCTTATCACGAATATTTCCTTTTTGACCCGGATTTTCATCGCGCCACTGCTTTGCAGTCTTCCCAAATAATACTGTATTAAGTAAGTCAGCCTCACTAGCATATGTATAGGAAACCTGTTCTGCTGTTAGCAATGGTGGTATAAGATTTTCTTTAATAGAATCCGTATGTACTCTGTAATTAAGTTTCGATATCTCGCGATTCAAATTCCAACTTAATGATAATTTACTATTTTCTTCTGTTTTTAGCCTCTTATAATCTTTTATGATATAAAGTTTAAACTCCGGCGATATCCATGACGCAAATTCAAATGCAATATCCGAATGTGCAAAAGTTCCTCCATAACGTCCGGACTTACAAACCATACCTATTGCTCCAGTTGCCTTAATCCATTTCGTTGGTGACATTGTAAATGCATTGGAACCTGCCTGATTTCTAAAGGAGTCGAATTCGACCCCTTTAAAAGTATCGTTGTGCAGATTTTCCCTTGACACTCCCCACAGCTAAAGCAGGGGGATTCTTGCTTCAACCACTACTG
>DAVZKO010000158.1:0-4311 GCA_052272205.1 Schaedlerella sp.
AACCAGTTTTCTATTATGAAAGCTTCTCAAAAATTGCATACATTTTTTCACGTCCAGACTGTCTGTCGGATCACACACCCGCGAGTGTTCCAAAAATTCCGTTATCTTATACCCTTTTTCAGGATTGACATAAATGACCGGATCGCAAATATTCATATCCCTGATTGTTTCATATACCTTTTTCTCCTGATACCGGTCAATCAGTTTATCTGTTCCGGCTCCGGAAATTCGTATAATATATCTTTTTCCTTTACATTGAAAGATAAAGGAACGATTCGTCATTCCTTTTTTCAATACTGCAATATCCTCAATATCTTTCGCATCGACATGAAGGATTTGGCAAATGACGGTTATCGCTGTATCTTCCAATAATTCATTCGTTTTTGATTTCATAGAATTCTTTTATGGCATTTCTTTCACTTATTTTTTATGATACAATTATAACAAACAGGAGGTTGTTGCACAATGAAACAAATTGATAAAAACCAGCTTGAACAGGCTTTTCATGATTCTGATATTCCATCAGTAGAAGCCTTGCTACATGATTTTCGTGATATTTATCCCCATGACCGCGATTTATCTTTTTACCAATGCATTTATTTTCTTACAATCGAACACTATGATCAGGCTCAAAACATTATAACGGACTGTCTACGCAAATTTCCAACATGCTATGAATGCTATTATTATCAGGCTTGCATCTATCAGGCTCAAAATATGGTTTTACCAGCATTAAAGAACTATGAAATTTGTATTTTCTTATGTGATTCTTTCAAAATAGATTCGAATGATATCCGGACTGACACTGAAAATCAGATTCTTCTTCTGACCTCACAGCTCAGCCTGCTGCTTGATGAATATACCGAAAAAAAAGATCTTAAGAATTTACTTAAAATAAACGCTTTTTTCAAACGTCGGGAAACCATCTGGGGAATATCCGATCAGGCACCTCGTAATCCGAATATTCAAATAGTTGGTACTGAAAAATGGACATCTGATGACGAGGTGCGATACGTTGGCGTATATCGTAATTCTGCCCATTATCTATTCAAACAGACGAACAACATGAGCCTTATCTATAATCAGGGAGAATTTTTAAAATTCCAGGCACATGGAACCGCTTCATACATTCATGGAAATTCTGATGAATTACTGCTTCCGATAGCTGTTGAAGAACCGAATACTCTTCATGAATTCCACTGTTCCAACACCACGTTTTCCATACTACAACGCTCTCCGCAGCACTTTAATTATTATCGCATACCTAATGACACACAGATATATTCTTCCGGAAAGGCCTATTATGGAGAACCGATTGCACTTGGTCATGATCCAAAACGCAAAAAATTAGTTTTGAGTCTCTTCGTTGACGGGCTCACACAGGAAGAGATTCAGGATTCCTATTTCCAAGAACGTATGCCTAATACTTACCGCTTCTTTTCCGCTGGCACCATTTGCTCCCAGACATATAGCTCCGCTGAATGGACTTATCCAAGCTTAGCCTCCTATGAAACAGGCTTAGACACTCTAAACCATATGCTATTTCATAACAATTTAAATCATGAACTGCCCCTTGACTTTCCTACATTGTCCGAATACTTTAAAGGGCAGGGGTATTTTACAAGTAAAATAGATGGTGAATGGCGTTCTACTTACTCTTGCGGATATACAAGAGGCATTGATCAATATATCTATCAAAATCAATGCATAGGCTCACGTGCAGAACAGGAAATCATAAATGTCATCGAACATCTGGAAGCCTTTAAAGATACGGATCAGTACTTATGGATGTGCATTGGCGACTTACACGATATTGCAGATGAGTTTGATTTATCGCCTGCCATGCAGAATAATCTCCCTCTCTCCTATCGCACTTATGAAATGCGTGGTGAAACGTCTGTCAAACAAAATCGAAGTATTAACAAAGCTGAAACCTATAAAAGAATGGTGACTTATGTAGATATGCTATTAGGTTTCCTGTACTCGTACATTGAAAATAACTATAAAGATACCGAGATCCTGATCAGTCTTTTCGCTGACCATGGACAGGGGTATTTGGTTCCAGAAGGCAGACCTTTCTTATCCAAGGAACGGTCACATGTAACTTTCATGTTCCGAGGCAGCAACTTACATCCATGCTGCACTGATGAGATCATCTCATCCACCGATTATCTTCCTATCATGTGCAGACTTGCCGGAATTCCATTGTATAATGTCCCTATTAGTGGTCGGCTCCCTAAAGTATTTGGCGGTGATTCAGAGCGGGAATTTGCCATCACAGAATCGCTGCATCCCGGTGATCCGTATTATGCTGTTGCACATACCAAAAATTTTGAAATATTCTTTGATAATCCTGTTGCAACCGACAATGAGGGACGTTTCAGACTTGGAGATTATTCCGTTTATGGTTATGACACAGATGGAAATCCTATCACAGACACTAATCTCTTGCAGAAATATAAGGAGATTTTTTTGTTAAGAATTGCAGATCGTATAATCTACGATTAATTTTCTATATTTTATTATCTGCTAAAATGAATAAGTAGTGGGTTGCATGTATGCCTATCATCTACAACCTACTACTTATTTCTAATCAATCACTTCTTTTGCAGCAATATTTAATTTTTCAAACTCTGGAATCAGCTGTTGAATTGCTGTTGCAATCTCTTTGTCCTCACTTGCTTTCAATGTCTCTGCAAATTGTACTATTTTTTCATTAAAGATTTCCTTGTTGATACGCTCTTTTTCTTCGTTCAATAATTCCAATGTGCTATTTACCACAGCTATTTCCCAGTTCATGGCATCCACAATTGCTTTTAAGAATTTATCTGTGTCGTCTAATCTTGCTCCCGACAACTCTTTTGATATAATTCTCATGTTTTTTAATAGTCGTTCATTAAACTCTAATAGTGTCTCTAACGCTTCCTGCTGTTCTTCTCTTGTACTTTCCATTCTTCTATTCCTTCATATTGTTTTTTAGTAGCAGCTCTTATTATCCATTTATAATACGCTTTAAAGTTTCAATCACATATTCCTGTTCTTCTTCTGTCAATGTCGGATACAGTGGCAAACTAATCATATGTGAATAAATCTCTTCTGCATTCTCACAATGAACATCCTTATATCCATGTTCCTGATAATAAGGATGCATATATACCGGAATGTAATGCACATTTACCGCAATCCCTGCTTCTCTTAACTGTTCAAAAACTTTTCGTCTATCACAGTTCTTTACCTGCACAATATAAAGATGCCAGCCGCTTTCTGTCTCCGGCAACTGATATGGTGTGATAATATTTTCACAGTCCGCAAACGCTTCGTTATAACGTGCCACAATCTCTTTCCTGCGTGCTAAAAATCTATCCAGTTTTTTCATCTGGCTACATCCCAACGCACACTGAATATCTGTAATACGGTAGTTATATCCTAAATCTAACTGCTGATAAAACCATGGTCCATCATTTCTTGTCATCAGGCTTTCGTCTCTTGTGATTCCATGACTGCGGAACAGCATCATTTTCTGATAAAATTCCTCATTATCTGTGACAATCATACCACCTTCACCTGTGGTAATCAGTTTTACGGGATGAAAACTGAATGTTGTCATGTCAGATAATGTTCCTACTTTTTTTCCTTTGTATACAGAACCAAGTGCATGTGCACCATCTTCAATCACTAATAAATGGTGTTCTTTTGCAATTTTGTGGATTTCATCCATATCACAAGGCTGTCCAGCAAGATGAACTGCTATGATTGCTTTGGTTTTGTCCGTGATTTTTCTGCGGATGTCCTCCGGATCAATGTTATAAGTCTTCGGATCAACATCTGCAAATACCGGTGTTCCTCCGCAATATAAAACACAGTTTGCAGAAGCTGCAAATGTCAACAGAGTTGTAATAACCTCATCCCCCGGTTTAATCTCTGCTGCAAAGCATGCTGCATGAAGTGCCGATGTTCCATTCGAAATTGCAACTGCATATTTTGCACCTACATAATCTGCAACCATTTTCTCAAATTCCGCAATCTTTGGACCCGTTGTAAGATAATCCGATCTTAAAACATCCACAACGGCCTGTATGTCATCTTCTTCAATTGTCTGTCTTCCGTATGGTATCATTTTAATCTGCCTCCACTTTCTAGAATTTCATGAGAGCTTCTGCCAGACGCATAGCTCCTTTTCCGTCTACCATTTCCTGCATTTTCTCTGATTTTCTCTCACGCAACTGCCAATCATCCTGATACTTCTTCAAATATTGATTTACATTTTCAGCTATATCATCAATTCTGGCATCACCTGCGTAATCAATCAGT
>DAVZKO010000159.1:0-4254 GCA_052272205.1 Schaedlerella sp.
AGGCAGGCGCTCTCCCAACTGAGCTAATCCCCCATATCGTTGCTTTGTCTTACAACTTCTATAGGATAGCATACGCCTATAGAAGTTGTCAAGACAATTTTTTTAAAATGAAACCAACTTTGTCAATAACGGATTCATCTGATACAGCCCGCTCAGCACCTGACTCTTCTCGATCAGATCAAAACACTGTTTTCCTACATCGGAAGAATATACGAGTGTCAATACAAGAAACAAAAGCCAGACGATCACCAGCGCAACGCCAAGTCCGAGCACACCTCCGGCACAATGATTCACAAATCCAAGCATCGGCAGCTCTCCGATGATGTCCACCGCCACCATCAGCGCCCGCACAATTACAAATGCCAGCACGAATGTTACAAGGAACGATAAGATCTTAATGATCATCCTTGAAATATATCCTGCCACATAATTCGGGAACTGTGATACATCCAATTCTTTATAAATTGTGGAATTATTATTCTCAAGCAACAGATTCTTTAAAAATGTTGGCAATCCGGAATTCTCAATCAGACTGATCTGCTGTTCTTTCGGGATTTCTCCTATCATATCTAAGATATCATCGGCTGTGATTCCGATTCTCTTCCAGTCTTCGTTTGCAATATTCTGTAGCGTATCATCATCCAGTTCGGCAAACGGAGTTCCTGTCAGATCTTTTCCATCAAAAATAGAACCTGTTACTTCCGGCATAAATGATTCTACACATTTCTTTTCAATCAATTCATCCACTGGTGTATATTTCACCAATGCGTTTGCCACATATGGCGACAAATACATCATGATCAAAATTGCCAGAACCGATGACAGCAAAGACAATCCAATCTTAAAAAATCCCCGTACATATCCGACCGCAACACATAATAAAAATATTACCCCTACAATAATTAACAACCAGTTATCCATACTTTTCTCCTATGGTGCAAGATAAATCACACGCAATTCATTTGTACCCATGACCCAATATTTATTGATTCCGTTTGCCGGAATGACCGCCAGGATGTTCATCCCCAGGTCTTTGTTTATTCGCTCCACTCCGGTATTGGTAAGCACACAATATCTGCTTCCCTCATACATGATGATTTCATTTCCCACCATACTGACATTGCTATATTCTCCTTTGATATCTTTGTGCATAACCTGCTTTCCGGATTTGTTATACAGACACACTTCGTATCCGGTCTTATCTTCTTTCAGCAAAATAAATCCGATATATTTTGATGTGTGAAATGTGCTTTTAATTTCTTGTTTTAATTCAATTTCTTTTTCCTTTTTCGGAATATCTTTTCCTGAATATATAACAAAGGATTGGTCTGACACTACCACCATATCCGATTCATTCATAAAATAGACTTCCGGCATAATCACTCCGCCGTATTCTTCCTCACTTACGATGTGATTGGTCTTGCCCTTTCCTTTTTCGCCAAAGTTATAACAGATGACTCTTGATCTTAAAGCGCCGCTTCCTGCATCGGTATAAGTAACCGCCAACACCGTCCCATCCGATGACATATCCAGTGCCGTCGGATATCCCAGACTGCTCACTGTGACTTCGTTTTCCACAAGCACATTACCCGATGTATCATATGTAACGATAGATGGAGAATCATCATTCTTCAAAATCACACTCACGACACCTTGATTCGAAACCGAAATCTTCTCTATCGGCAATGTCGTTTCAAATTCTCCTTTCAACCCCTTTCGGTCAAAAATCTGAATCGAATTTCCTCCACAGTCCGCAACTACAAACACATCCTTATTGACATCAATAATCGGATTCTTAAACTGTCCCGACTGAATCCATAATTCTTTATTTTTATGATTCAGATAAGTCACACCATTCCGACTATAACGGACTATCCCATTGTGAAATGCCACATATTGATTGTTATCAGACGATGTCTTTGTATAAGATGCTCCTTTATAAATATCAGAATAAGCATGATTGACTATAAGAAGATACGTTCCAAATACTACCAGTATAAGAAAAAAGAGAATCGTTATATTCCTCTTCGTTCTTTCTGTACGATACTTCCTTGTCATGCGTTCTATCTCATCCATGGACAATGGTCCGACTACTTTCATCGCGGATTTTTTCTTTCGTGCCATGTTTATTCTACCTCTTACTATATGAATTCTTACTCCTGTTCACTAACGCTCATTATATCATGATGCGCACCTTTGGTGCTTGACGCTGCATCCGCAGCTATCATGATTGCCATTCGCCGTTCGCGATGAACAAGCTCCCGCTCACTAACGCTCATTATATCATTATTCTATGGCAATAGCAATTTCTGTCCGATATAAATGAGGTTTCCATCTGTCAGTCCATTCATTCTGCAGATTGCATCCACATGACCGACATCTCCGTACATTTTCCGACTGATGATTGCCAGTGTGTCACCCTGCTCTACCACGTAGATTCCATCCGCTCCATTTTCCTGAACCGTTGTTGTCACGGATGTCTGACTGTCTCCCTGTGCATTCTCCTGCTCTGTATTCTCACTTGTCACTTCCGCTTCCTGACTCTTTGAACTGTCCACAGCCTGTCCGGCTTCATTGCCGGAATTGCCACTGTCAATTGTATCCCCGCCTTGCTCTTCCTTCACATCCCCTGTCACTGCTGTTACTGTACCGCTTGTTTCAGTCACTTCCTCTGATGAAACATTTTCCTCTGTGTTGCTTGTCCCACTAAACGCGACCTGTGCTGCCTTCATTTTATCAAAATTATTGATCATAACCACACCCATCACAACAACCAGCAGGATCAGACACGCACTCACTCCCTGCATGACGCGGCCCGTATAAAACTTTCTCTTGTGTTCCCCCTTTTTGGTGTGCACAATGTTTCGGAAGTCCTTCGCAGCATGATCTTCCACAGTTTCCGAGGGTGTCATCCCACTTTTCTTTCTATTTGCAATCATATAATCCTGCATACATGGATTCTTCTCATAGTATGTATAATGCCCCGCTATCTCCATCAGATCATTAAACTTATGTACAAAATATGCCTCCTCTTTCTCCACTGCATCTTTCATAATAAACACTGTATTTTTCTTTGGAAATGATTTTTTATGCAATCGGAGCGTATTATTCGATACCGATAGTTCCAGATTCTCCTGTGTCACAAACCAACCGAGCAGTTCTCCATTTTCAAAAAATTCTTTGCAATCCTCGTATGCCTGTTTCCATGTTTCTTCATCTATCACATATCCGGATTCCTCATATTTCAAATCTTGCATCTGGATTGCGCCATAAACATACACATATTCCTCATCCTCAGTCTTCTGCATATCGCCAACAAGAAATGCCCCGATTGGTGTTTCTCCTGCCTTTTCACATAGTTGAGTGAAAAATGTATCCACATAATCTTCCACATATATCTTCGGTGTATCACTCACATTTCCAATCTGTCGTACATTTTTTGGTATCTGTCTTTCCATCTCTACTCACCTCTGCTATATTTTTGCAAGCCTGCCAGCGCGCGTTACAATTTGGCCGCTCGCACATTTCCTAAAGAACAGGTATCCGTTCCATACTGAACAATCAAAAGAATAGCACTACGGAAATGTATAATTTTAGCCTTTTCTGTCATAAGAATTCGACAAAATAGTAGGGGTTACTTTATTGGATGGAACGTGCTATGATAATTGCAAATAGAAACATCTGGTGATAGAAATGAAATTAAAAAATAAATTGTTAGAACAACTCCATAAAGAAGCGTTATACGATCCTGTTGATTTAAAAAAAGAATGGGGTGAAGATTTTTATGAATGTATTCGCGATATTGCCGAGCACCCGGTCGTACTCCGCATGAAATTGTATCCGCATCATGGACATACCAACTGCTACGAACATTGCCTGCACGTAGCTTACTATAATTATGTCGTATGCCGATACCTTCATCTGGATGCACGCTCTGCTGCCCGCGGCGGTATGCTGCATGACTTGTTCTTATATGACTGGCATACTCACGCTCAGAAAACCGGTGAGCGTTTTCATGGAATCCATCATCCCAAACATGCCTATCGGCATGCAAAGAAGTTCTTCAACCTGAATCCAATTGAAGAAGATGTGATTCTCGCACATATGTGGCCGGTTACTATTTTGAGGGTTCCCAAAACGAAAGAAGGCTGGATTACCACTCTGACAGATAAATATTGTGGAACACTGGAAACGAGCCAGCGGTCCTGACAAAACAGGGGATGTCATCTGACATCCCCTGCACTCCATTGGTTA
>DAVZKO010000160.1:0-4238 GCA_052272205.1 Schaedlerella sp.
TTCTCTATATTTTACTACAATTAACTTACAAAACGTAGCCGGGCGGCATCAGAAATGAAGCAAATCGGCTACAACAATCATAACACAAAACAAACTTATGTTCTATAAGATTTTTGTGATTTGCACCTTGAAAAACAACCTTCACAGAGAAGGTTCATGAGCTGTATCAGATGCCAACAGTCCCTGCGAGGAGGCTTGCCGGAAGGTAAGAAGAGCGGGGAGAGACACTTCTTTAAAGGGTGGGAAAGGAACTCGAGCAGGAGTAGCCCACATGCAGCGGCAGGGAAAACGCCAATATGCTAAAGGTCAGCCGGAACGCTGACAGCATCTGATACGAATGGAAGCCAAAGTAGGTCCTATTACGAACAGCCAGTCACTTGATAAACCCCGCAGCGGGTAAGAAAGAAGGTGATAACAGGAATTTTTGAGAGGGAGCAATCTGGTGATATGTCAAGATGATTTTTGAAAAGATTTTGATATGTATTTCAGATAAAAGGGTAACTTTAATAGACCTAAGAGAAAAGTGCTCTTAAGCAGGGTGTATTTTATTCATTTGAAGTATCCAGCGATACGCCGGAGTACAGTTGGTTTCTGGCCAGCAATCCATAAACCAAACGAACGAATTTACGTGAAGTCAGCGCGAGTGCTCTTTTGTGTTGATGTTTGGGAACTTCGTTGTACTTCTTGCGATAGTACGCTCCGTACTCAACGTTGTGTTTTCTCATACTGTTGGCGGCTTCGCCAAGATAGTATCTGAGATAACGGTTACCAGCTTTGGTCATAGGAGTATCTTCACCATCAAAGTCACCTGATTGGTTAGAACGCCAACAAAGACCGGCATATTTAGCAAGAGCATCAGATGATGTGAAAGCAGATATATCGCCAATTTCAGCAACGATACCACCTGCAAAAACAGGTCCAATGCCATCAATGGATTGGAGAATGATAAAGGCATTAGGATTTAAGCCTTTAATTTCTCTTTCAATGGCTATATCAATTGCTTTGATTTCTTTCTTGAAGGTTTCGATGCAGTTGAAAGAACTTGCGATAGAAACATTCAGCGGCTCATACAAGGCTTTATCAAGGCGATAGGAGTCTCTGGCAGCTTTCTTTAGAAGGTCTGCGGTCTTGCTTATATCTTTAATGCGGTTGCGACTTTTATCAGCGAGAAAAGAAACCAATTCTTCCTCAGAAGATTCGATGATTTCTTCGGGAGAAAGGTATTCTGTAAGCACACTGGATGAAGTTGCACCATAAATGTCGCAGAAAGGCTGATTGTCCTTTTCAAGCATCTGTAATTCACTGAATTTCAGATACAGATTGGAAACCAGATAAGCCTTTTCTCTGGTGATACACTCAACCAAATGTAAACGATGTCTTGTAAGGCGTTTTAAAGCCAGAAACTGACTACCACGCCAAGGCTCGGTTTCAATGTTACCGGCACGTGCATAATCAGCAATGACAAAAGCATCAATAGGATCTGATTTACCAAGTCCAATGTAAGACTTTTTGTAATTAGCCGTACATTTTGGGTTGAGCACAAAAATAAAAGGTTTAAAAGGCATTAGTTCTTCACAGGAAGAAAGATAGTTTGCGATATGTATGCTGTAGACAGAGGTAGACTCCAAAGCAGCAACAACCGTATTCAGGTCAGGGTGTTCTTTTAAACACTCTAAAATCTTCTGAGCCAACTCTTCGGCACCAGGCTGATTATTAGCAAAAGAAGAATTGATATATTTATTTTTATAGAAATCCAAAGCACAAACATAGTTGGATTTTGAACTGACGTCAATACCGACGTAAAGCGTAGATAATGGGTTAATCTTAATCATGATATCACCGCCTTTCCGATTATGTATTCTTGGCACCTGAAGGTAAAGGTTTATCCTGGGAATCATATGCTGACCGAAACCTCGCGTAATAAGCATTCACTCTGGCAGCTCTTTTGCTGGTGCTATACGCCAGAGGATGAAACATCTGTGTAAGCGGAATATGACATATGATTCAGGCTGCATGCTCCATGAGCAGTCACCAGAAACTGGGCTGAAAGGTGCGAAAGCAGTGCCTCTAGACATCAGACTCTGCTGATATCATACCACAGAATAGCCTATGTAACTAATAACCAATGTAGATGAGATGGAAAGGGTTTATCCCAGGTGTCTCAGATCATCTATAAATCTATAGAAAGAATAAGTGCATAACCATCTATTTCTATTGGCTATACACTTATTATACGAGGTGCAGGAGCATGACAAAGGATTTGGAATTAGCAAAGAAGCTTGCGGTTCTTGGTTGGATTCACAGAAACGGATTCATTTCTGATGATGAATATGCAAGAGTTAAGAGCCGAATCATGGGCGAATACAAGATTTGTTCTTTTATGGCAGTTTAGATAGATTCGTACATTCGTTAACATTTTGTTTTCGGTGTATGGTAATGACACAAGGAGGTAGAAAAAGTATGGCAGATACAGAGGTGCAGGTAATTAAGGCAACAGAAGGTCCGATTGTAAGGGACCGCAGGTTAGTGGGAACACCGTTAACCTTACAGAGGAAACGAGTAGCGGCTTATGTCCGTGTCAGTACAGACGGGGAGGAGCAGCTGCAAAGCTTCCAGTCACAGAAGCAGTATTATCAAGACAAGATTTCAAAAAACAAGGAATGGGCAATGGTAGGTATTTATGCAGACGAAGGCATTACGGGAACGAAAACCGATAAAAGGGATGAGTTTCTAAGGATGATTGAGGACTGTATGAATGGGCAGATTGACGTGGTGATTACAAAGTCAATTTCCAGATTCTCCAGAAATCTGGTAGATACACTGACTTACACACGAATGCTCAAACAGAAGGGGGTAACGGTGATTTTTGAAAAGGAAAACATCGACACTTCCACAATGGAGAGTGAGATGCAGCTTTCTCTCTTATCAGCACTGGCACAGAATGAGGTGGAGTCACTATCGCAGAATGTGAAGATGGGAGTGCAATACAAGATGGCAAGAGGGGAACTGATGGGATTTAACGGCTGTCTCGGATATGACTACAATCCGGAGGATAAAAGTATTTCGGTCAATCCGGCAGAGGCAGAAACGGTTCGACTGATATTTGATCTGTATATTCAGGGATACGGAGCAAATACCATTGCCAAAAGACTTACTGAGCTTGGAAAAGTAAACAAAAAGGGTATTGTCAAGTGGACAGACAGTGGCGTCAGAGGAATTATCAAGAACGAGAAGTACAAGGGCGATTTGCTGATGGGAAAGACCTATACGGTAGACCCGATATCCAAGCGGAGGTTGGAAAATCGTGGAGAGGAAAACCAGTATTATACGAAGAACCACCATGAAGCCATTGTATCGGAGGAGATATGGAATGCGGCACAGGAGATTTGTAAAAACCGTTACCGTTCTAATTCAAATGTGGAATCCGGAACCCGGACAAAATATGCCCGGAAATTTGCGTTCAGCAGTATGTGTGAATGCGGCTTCTGTGGTACGAATCTGACAAGACGTTCCCACCATCAGGATACACAGCATAAGAAACCAGTATGGAAATGCAGGGTGGCAACCAATAAGGGCATTGAGAACTGTCCGAACAGTAAGGCAATTGATGAGAGTATTATCGAAAATGCTTTTTTGGAAATGTTCGGACTGCTTGCAGATAATTTTGATGATGTGCTGGAATCAGTGCTTTCTTCTGTGGAAGAGACAATATCTAAGGATGAAAGCTCCGGCAGATTAAAGCAGGTGGAAAAGGACATTGCTTCTCTTGAAAAGAAGCGAAACAAATTGACTGATATGATGCTGGATGATAAAATTTCTAAAGAGGCATACGACGAGAAATACGCAGAATTGGAGCATAAGCTGAAAAAGGCGAATGACGAAAAGGATGTATTATCGAAGAATGTTTTGTCACAGAAAAACATTCAAAATCGTATGCGGGAGCTTCGGACAAAGCTTGCAGGTGCAGATGTACTTGATAAGTTTGACAGAGTTGTATTTGAAAGCATTGTACAGAAGGTAATTGTGGGAGAAGTGGCAGAGGATGGCACGGTAGACCCATATAAGCTGACTTTTGTGTTAAAGGGTATGGACAATGAGTTTATTCCTGACGCAAAGAACAGATATAAGAATCTTCACAAGCAGGCGGTATAACGCCTGCCTGTGATATAACTCAACAAGGAGGTGAGCTTGAATGAGCGTTCACGAAGACTTGTTGAATAACGGAGAAAATAATTGTT
>DAVZKO010000161.1:0-4137 GCA_052272205.1 Schaedlerella sp.
CACGTCTTTTAATACCAGATCATCAAAATGCTCCAGCACATATTTCATATCCGCCCCATAGAATGGAAGATAGGTAGGTGCATTCTGCAGTATTGGTTCCTCTCCCAGATAATAGCGGATCATTTTGGGAACAAAATAATATATACCTTTATCGTCCGCCACTCCATTTCCAGGTGCATTTAACAGTGCAACATTTCCCTTCCGAAATACATCATAAATATGCGGAATTCCGATCAGCGATTCCGGGTTGAAATTCATAGGATCAAGGTATTCATCGGAAATTCTCCGGTATACAGCTCCTACCAGCTCTTTTTTTCCTGCTGCTGTAATATAATACAGTCTGTCATTTTCTACCAGAAGCTCTGATCCATTTACCAGATGGGCTCCTGTTTTCTCAGCCAGATAGGAATGTTCAAAATATGCAGCATTATACCTTCCCGGAGTCAGTATCACATTATGTCCGCCTGTGTTTACATAATCCATTGTCTTCTTGAGAAGTCTGGCATAATCCCTGTTATCTTCCAGTTTTGTCTTGTGAAAGGTATCCGGGGAACACCGTCTGCAAAGTTCTCTTGCAATCATCGGATAGGAGGCTCCGGATGGAACTCTCAGATTATCTTCCAGAATATACCACTCATTGTTTTTCCCTTTTACAAGATCAATACCGGAAATGTGAGAATAAATATCTTTTGGCGGTGTCACTCCCTGACACTCTGCAAGATATCCACTGGAAATAAAGATAAATTCCTCTGGAATCACACCATCTTTTACAATCTGTTTTTTACTGTAAATATCCTTCAGAAAAAGATTCAATGCTTTTACTCTCTGCTTCAGCCCCTTCTCCAGCTGTTTAAACTCTTTATGCCCAATCACACGGGGAATTGCATCAAAGGGAAATAACTGTTCCTTAAACACATTGTTTTTATAGATTCCGAATTTCACCCCATACCGTGCCAGCAGTTCATTTACATGGTCTGTATGTTGAATCAGTTCCTTCATAAACACCCTCCTCTTCCGATTTCCTATAACGAAACAAAGGCGCTTTGCACATATGTGCAAAACGCCTTTGTTTCTGACTTGATTTTAGTATCTTAGCATAGTAAAGTGTTTTTGTCAATAATAAAGATATTTATTCAGTTTTCATGTTCAGTTTTCAATGTACATTTTTTATTTATATTGAACACCCATGTGAGTGAATCAATCTTAATTTCAGTGAAGACTCATCCTAATTTTCGGACAGTCTCCCCTGTATTTTTTGTCAATACCTTATAACTAAGTTTTTTCACAACCCCTCATGTGGAAATAATAAGCCAAACAAGGACGGAGTTTTCCGGATGATCTCGGTTGCTTTATGTCCATCCATATTAGGCATCTGAATATCCATAATGAAAACCATCTTCATGCCATTATTTCTGGCTTTACTGTTGGTGATACTCCTGTTGTCGGCATCTTTTACGATTTCCACAAACGGCTGCAATTCTAATGTATCCTTGCACAATTAAATCCGTCACAAACAGCACTACCACTGCCCATATCAAACATTCTTTTACATTAAATGCATAAAATGCGGCAAATCCTCCGATTACATAATATACTCCGATATGTACCGCATACATCTTAGAGATTTGCTTTGAATAATAACATAATTTATGATATCCGAATTTCCACTTTTCTATCATCGGCATGAGCCAAAATGCAATTGCAAATACAAACATGATCGTACAGAAACTTCCTATCACCTTGAAAAGTCCCGGTATTCGGTATTGCTCAATCATATAATTAAAGAATCCGTCAATCCCCGGATGCAGTACGATACAACCCACAAACCAGATTGCGGCTATCATGCCACATAAGATTCCACTTTTCTTGTAGAAATTTCCTTTTTCATTTTCAGGTACTCTTCGAATCACTTTTCCAAAAACATATCCTAAGAATACATAACTCAAATACGGAAAGAAGCAGAAACTTGTCTCACCCTTCCCGCCAAAAGTCATATCCAATATCCAATTAAGTGCCTGATTGTCAGAAATCAGTAACTTTGTAAATGGTGATACGATTCCCACTACTATCGCACTTATAATATATCCGCTCAATCTTACATTTAATTTTCTGTATAATGCAAGCACAAAATAGCACATACCGGATATAAAAAATATATTTACAAATGTAAGCATGGAATATACATTTGCTTCATATACTGTTCTGCTGCCTGCCACTTCACCGGTGATCGAATTCCTTATATAAAAACTGATCGTCATCGCTGTCGCATAGCACAAATTACTTATTCCCTGATACAATAATAATCTCACACCATTTTTCACCATATCCTTTGGTTTTGAATGTCGTGTAAAGACACTTCCGAATCCCATCGTAAACAGATACAGGCAAGCACCTGTTGGCATAAATAATGCAAACAGGATTTTATGTACATTGGATTCTGCCGCCTCTGCACCGGCTATCGTCTGAAACGAATGTATAAATACAATCATGATCATCAGAAACCCTTTTACTAAATCGAGTTCCCTCTGTCGGCCTACATTTACTTCTTCATTCTTTAAAGAAAACATATTTATCCTCCCTCTCATTTTTCTTAGAAATGCAAAAAACCTGAGAACAATCACTGTTCTCAGGTTTTGACTCATGCGGATGGAGGGACTTGAACCCTCACGAGGTCACCCCCGCAAGATTTTGAGTCTTGTGCGTCTGCCATTCCGCCACATCCGCTCACGGTTCGCATCAGCTCCGAACCGAGATTTATATTACCATATGATTTTTATTTTTGCAATAGGTTTTTTGAATTTTTTTCAATTTTTTTAAAAAAATATAAAATTTGTGGAATTTAGATATCCAATGCTGCATGATACCCTTCATAAACCGCATTTGTAATCGTAGATACTTTTCCGGCATCGCCGATCACTGCCACATATGGTGCACAGTCACGTAATGTTTCCACTACGTCTGTTCTTGAACGCTGACCCAATGCACAGATTACACTTGTACCCGGCACAAGAATCTGTTCTTTTTCTTCTGTCTCACAAATGATTCCTTCTTTTGTCACTTCCATGCCTCTGCATCCAGTATGTACCGTCACATATTTATCAATTTCTTTTAATAGCAACGGACGATGACGTACGTTGGCATCCGGCGCCAGTTCATTTCTCATCTCTACCAGATGTACTTCTTTTCCTTCCATACCTAGATGGATCGCACACTCACATCCGGCAAGCCCGCCACCGAATACGACAACTTTGTCTGTTACTTTTTCTTTCTCCTTATAATAATCATTTACAACGACAACATTCTCACCATCCAGTCCCGGAATCGGAGGTACAATTGGCTTAGAACCGACTGCAACAATCAGTGCATCTGCATTTTCCTGTTCAGCAAGTTCTGCTGTCACTTCTGTATTCAAACGAATCTCTACTCCTGCACTACGTGCAAACTTCTCATACGTTCCTGTCAGCTCGTACATTTCATGCTTAAACGGAAGTGCCTGCTCACTTTTTAATATTCCACCTAATTCTGCTTCTTTTTCGCAGAGAACTACCTGATGACCTCTTCTCGCAGCAGTATACGCTGCATACAATCCTCCCGGTCCACCTCCGGCAACAAGCACTTTTTTCTTAATTGCTGCCAGCATCACTTCATCGCCTTCTATTTCTCTTCCAATCAATGGATTCACCGTACATCTTCTTGTCGATGTCGCAGCTCGTTCTGCCATACATGTAAAGCAGCGCAGACATTTCACGATCTCATCGTCTTTGTTTTCCATCACTTTTCTTGGGAGAAATGGGTCTGCCAAAAGTGCACGTGCCATATATACCACATCCGCTTTCCCGGAAGCGATGATTTCTTCCATCTGCTCCGGATCGTTTAACGCGCCAATCGTAGCAACCGGTATCGATACATGTTTTTTAATTTCTGCTGCAAGATAGACGTTGCATCCATGTTCTTTAAACATAGACGGATGTGTGTCTCCAAATCCTCTCTGATAGGTTCCGGCAGACACATGAAGCAGATCAATATACGACTCTAACTCCTGTGCAATTCGCACTCCTTCTTCCAGATCATATCCGCCTTCAAACAGCTCTGAACAGACCTTTTCAAAAACTGTCGGGCAGCAGTTGTCGGCGGTAT
>DAVZKO010000162.1:0-4119 GCA_052272205.1 Schaedlerella sp.
CTGCTTGCCTGTCTTATTTCCTCATAATCAGGGGGAGTCAATCTAAGTAAGATTTCCCCCATCGTAATAAATCGATGTTTTTTTATTTTTCTCATAGACTCCACCTATTTCATTCGTTTCCTTTCTTTTATCCACAAAGGTACCTTCCTTAGAAACAATTCTTATTTAAAAATCAAGGTATGCACCTTTCATAGGGCTTGTTGCATGCTGGCTAAACATTCTTAAAACGCCTGTTTTATATTTCAATTCTTTCGGTTTCCAGTTCTTGCGGCGTTCTTTCAGAATCTCATCAATTTCTTCCATCGTCTTTCTTTCCCCTGCGACTCCGATAATATTGAGTTTTCTCTCCATCACATCAATTTCAATCAGGTCGCCTTCTTCAACAAGTGCAATCGGACCGCCTTCAACCGCTTCCGGACTACAATGTCCGATTACCGGTCCTGTAGAAGCACCTGAAAATCTCCCATCTGTGATCAATGCAATGCTTCTTCTACTAAAATATTTAAATGACCACTTCCGGGATGGCTGTCTCCATATGTGCTTTCTACCATTACCTGTACTTTATCCAAATCCTCTTTTTTCCAACCTGTACCAATACGAAGGGGATCTAACTCTGGTGCTAATTTACGCATTTCCTGACTCTTTAATTCCATGATATATTCTCCTATCCTGGGTATTTCTGTTCTGCTACCCATTTTCCCTATTATCAACTGTTACAATTTTTCAACAAGGTTCCTATGAAACAATAAACCATACAATTGTAGCTCCTACGATTCCAACTAATCCAACAATTGTTTCCATTACTGTCCAAGTTTTTAAATTTGTTTTTTCATCTACTTCAAATAATGACTTTGAAAGCCAGAATCCAGAATCGTTTACATGACTGAACGCTGTTCCGCCTGCTGCGATAGCGATTGTAAGTGTAGCAAGCTGAAGCTGTGTTAAATTTGCTACCATAGGCATAGATGCGATAATTCCTGCTGCCATCGTCATTGAAACTGTTGCTGAACCGACAGAAATTCTTACAACCGCTGCTACAAGGAATGCTACCAGCACCATTGGTAATGGTAAAGAACCTACGAAATTTCCAAATACTTCTCCTATACCGGAATTTTGAAGAATAAATCTTAACATTCCGCCACCTGAAATTAACAAAATGATATTTCCGCAAGAATGTAATGAATTTGTCATTACTGTTGTAATTTCTGTGATTCCGAATCCTCCAGGTAATCCTAAAAACAGCATTGCACAAATTGTAGATAAGAGTAATGCGATTACCGGTGTTCCTAAGAACTCAAGTACAGGCTGTACCGGTTTCATAAATGGAATCACAGATGATAATGTATTTAAAATGATCAAAAACAGTGGTAACAAAATAATGCTGACAATCAAGAAGAAGTTTGGTCTTTTTCCATTTTCTTTCTCATGTGCTTCTTTTTCGTTTTCAAGATAAGATGTCGGTACTTCGCAGTGGAATTTATTTCCGGCAAATTTACCAAAGACTGGTCCGGCTAAGATCATTGCAGGAATTCCAATAACGATTCCAAGCATGATTACATAACTAAGTTCTACATTTAACATTTCCGCAACAAGAACAGGTCCCGGTGTCGGTGGTACAAATTCGCTCATTTCATCTTCCTCCTCTAATTTTCATCAATCAATTTCTTCTGTAAATATCCTTTTCAGCTTTTCAAATCTGACGTCTTATCTGAACTTGACTTCATTATAACAACCCTTGTTTTTCTTTCAATACATATGATGTATATACTTTATTTTTCACAAAAAGCGCAAAAAATAATGCTGTTCACAATAATAACAGCACTATTTTTGTATATTTTCACTATTAATCTTTATAATACGTTTTTCTTTCATTCTAAACATCAGATGTATTTCTGTTTCGTTCTTCTATCAATTCTATAATCGCCTGTCTGTTATAAGTAAGATGCATGATCATTGCACATCTTGCTCCTACCGCATCTCTTGTACGCAATGCTTTCACAATTGCCCTGTGTGTTGTGAGCGTTTCATTTTTCAAACTACGATATGTGATGTTTGCAAATGTCACTACTGCTGTATTTATAACCGGCAATAATCGTTCTACTACTACATTTCCACTTAACTTGGCAAGAAAACAATGGAATTCAATATCTTTATAGATATGATCCACACCCTGATTATAAAGTTTTTCTATCTCGTCACAGAGTTGTTCTGCCTTATCAATCTGCTCCTCTGTCGCTCTTTTGCATGCCCATGTCACAACCTCTGGTTCAATCGTCAATCGAACCTCAAACAAATCCAAAGCAAGCTGATATTTATCTCTGATTCTGCCAAATCCCAGCACATCATTTTCCATATAACTGGTACTGATCACATAAGTTCCGTCTCCTCGCCGAACTTCCAAAACCCCTCTTGACACCAGCCCTTTCACAGCTTCTCTGATCGTGCTTCGCCCAACATCAAACAACTCTGCAAGTGCATACTCATTCGGGATCTTCTCACCGATTTGAATTGGACGATCCAAGATATATTTCATCAGCCTGTCTTCTGTTTTTTGACCAAGTGTTTTTTTCTCTAATGCTTCATTTTGACGCATATCCTTCTACCTCACACGAAAATCAGATTCTTTTTCCAATGGAATTTCTTTCGCATCCATCCATTCGATTTCAATATAGCGCCCATGATTTAATCCGACCAGCAATTTATTGATAAGATTTTCTCGTCCCTGTACTTCCATTGTAACAGTTCCGTCCCATTCATTCTGTACCCATCCGACTAAACCAAGAGACTGGGCCATATACTTTGCAGTATATCTAAATCCAACACCTTGTACCCGACCTTGAAATACAATATGTTTTCTTACTTCACCCATAATATCACTGCTCCTTCCTGATGTGTCTGTCTCAATTGAATTACTCTAAGAAATGCTACCATTAATCACGATAGTCAATTCCAAAATACTCCAAATACTTTTTAAATCTATCCTGCGCTGTTAAGCAGGTGTCTATTAAGTATCCCTTTTCATTTGTCCATTCCTTTAATCCACGGTAGTAGAAATCCTTTAAGTTATCTTCAATAATAAATGGGGTAATTCCATTTCTTAGACATTCCTTAAACATAATTAGTCGTCCAACTCTACCATTTCCATCTTGAAACGGATGGATTCTCTCAAATTGGTAATGAAATGCTATAATATCTTCAATTGTTTTCTCTTTAGACTTATTATACGTCTTTAGTAATTGTTTCATTTTGATAGGGACATCACTTGGAAGAGTTGTTTCATCTCCACCAACTTCGTTTTCAAGACGCTTATATTCTCCAACAGCAAACCATGATTTGTTTGAATCAGATGTTCCAGTTTTCAACACTAAATGTAACTGCTTAATAAAGCTCTCTGTAAGAACATAATTTGCCTGATCTATCACCAGATCAATACATCTAAAATGATTTGTCGTCTCAACAATATCATCTACATTAATTTTTTCTTCCGTAACACCAATTGTATTAGTTTCAAAAATATATCTTGTTTGATCGTGTGTTAATCTACTACCTTCAATATGATTTGAATTATAAGTAAGTTCGATTTGAATTTTATGGTAAATCCCTCCTGGTAAACTGGAGTCCTTTTCTTCCTTCAACCTTTCTAATAAACAATGCATATTCTGGCTAGTTCTTTTTTTTCGTTTTGGCTTTTCAGCATCAGCTGGAATTTTCCAGGTTTTTCCCTCAAGTACAGCTCCAATGATTCGACCATTTGAACAATAATTTCTCACACTACGTTCAGAAACATTCCACTTCAGAGCAGCGTCTGAAACACTAATGTAATTCATGGATAAACACCTCCTGATAACTTTATCGGTATTATTATATCACTATCGGTAATTTATATCCACATTTTCAAATGTAAAACCTGTCGTTATTTTGCCGATAGCAAATATTTCTTGCCAACATACTAAAACATCAATAAAAAATTTATCCTACCCCTTCATTGTCTTCGCCAATGAAGTCAACAAAGCTGTCATCTCCACAGTCTTCCGTAAATGCATTTAAGGAAAATACTGCTAATCCTTCTGCTTTTTCCTTTTTGTTTTCTCTGTCCAAACGTTTGTAATCTCTGTCAAA
>DAVZKO010000163.1:0-4073 GCA_052272205.1 Schaedlerella sp.
GTGGAGCACGGTCTTCCCAAGCTGCTCCAGCGCGTCGCCCATCCGGCGGCCGGTTCGAGGGCACGCTCTACCAGCAGAAGAACAAGATGATCGTGCTGAACACCCTGCTGCGCAAGGCCATTGAGCCCAGCAAGGTGCATCTCATAGTTCAGAATGTTATCCTTCTCAAAGCCAGCCATTTTCCCGACAACAGTTGTGCCTAAAATGGTTGTATCATCACGTAGGATATCCTTGATTGCGCGGAAGACCGCCTCGTGCTTCTCATTGTGGATCAGAGGAAGGACATACTCCTCGAAACCTCTATCAATATCCTCAATTGACAGATTTCTCGCGGCATCAATTAAGTCTCCGGGAGCCGGATCGTGTCCGCTCTTGAGATGGCTCGGTAGTTCCTTGTTGAAATTATCAATGTCAAGACCGAAGGCCGCAAAAATCCCGCCGCATACAGTTTTGATTTTATCAGCACTGCGCATACGGCTCTGATATAAAAGCGTAATCATTGTTCCCAAGCAAATACGCTTCATCCTGCGACCTCCTCTCGTTACTGCGGTTGATTAACGATTTTTTCCAACCATTTCTCCTTCGTTTCCGGCTTAATTGCCGGAGCCATTGTAATGAACTTACTTGTAATGTTAATAATTGCATTCTCTGATTCAATTGGTAAAACCAACTGATACAAAGAGAATAGCGACATGATTGATATTATCTTTCCTTCGCCTGTGGCTAATTGGGAAGATGTAACCATCTCATTAATCAAATGGTTGGTAGCGGCATCCCTGCTCTCAAGAACGAAGACAAAGCCTTTCAACTCAGGATGTGCTGTGATTATCCTCTTGGCCCTTTCAATATTATTCCAGTCAATTTTTTGTGTCTTATCTTTGACCTCTATTGCCAGTAATGGATTCCCGTCTTTTTCAACAGTCAAATCCCCAGGTTTCCCCGCCCGTGCATCAGCGGCGGTTTTGTAATCATCGACTCCCGAAATAGATATACCATGTTTATCAAAAATGACCTGCATACAAGCCGCAACAACACACTTCGTCAATTCGGGATCATGAACCTCTGCCAAAAAATCCAGCACACCGAACAAGGCTGCACTTTCTTGGTTAAGGGTAAGATTTACCTCATCCCTATGTGCTTTGATTTCTTTCGCCGTGCATATGAAATACTTCAGCAACTCCAGTAGCTCTGGACTCTGCAAATCATTAATTTCATTCATGATATTTGCAAATAGCTTAAGGTCAAAAAGTGTCCTCTGTGCGGAATCAAAATCATTGTCTAAGCGTTTGAGTGTACGCATCTTCTCAATGGCACGGCTACCTTGCATTCCCGAATTGGGAGAGCAGAAACCCTCGCAAAGATCGTGCTTTGCTAAAAGAGGTATACTAATGCTCTCATCCTCGGAACGAATACTGTACCCACCAGGAATCGGCTTATTATTCTCATCCGATGCCCATATTTTGCAACAGTCAATATCTGGATAATAATACTTTCGCCATGCTGCTGTATACATCAAACTTGCAGGAGAAACCCAGCCATACTTTCCCCACTTCCACATGGATAAGTATGCCAACAAACGCTTTGGCAATGCATCCTGGTCATACGACACGGTTTCCACTATCAACTCATCCAGTTCTTTTCTTATCTGATTCGAATCCATACTATACCTCCAAAAGCGTCATTCCCATTCCGTTTTATCTTTCCAATCACTCGGTAAAGTGAAAGGATAGCAAATTCTAAAATGCTCTAACGGAACCGTTCTGTTTGTTTGATTCGTTCGTACATCGAAACCAATCGAGCGCATTCTTGCAAAGTATTCTTCATAATCTTCAACATCAATCGGAAACTTTGAAAATGCCAAAATCTTTGTACGGTATTTTTCATCCAAAGCTACTTTTTGAAACTGTATAGCTTCGCACGAACTTTCGGATGAAAACTTAATAACAAACTTAGGATATGGCTCTGTAAAATGTCCATACAAGGGCATGAGCGAATCATAAGTCGTATATTCGCTAATCGCCCTGTGTATCTCATTCCACATAAGAGTTAAATCCTCATCATGTACATCAGAACGATAAGCATCCACTTTTATCCTTTTCAAGTTTGTTGTAACTCCGCCAAAGAAGTTTAGGTCGATGGTAGCCACAGGTGCAGCTTTCGATTTGTCGATACTCACAAAAAGTTCGCCATCGACAAATTTCCACACAATTTTATGCCCATTAAATGTGCGATGTTTCTTTTCGTCAACATATTCCGGCTTTTCTTGCATATAGTCGAAAACACTCATCTGGGCATCATTTACAACCTTTGTAACCTTTTTTTCATGAGTCTTCTTCGCACGTTTTCCCTTCATCTTGTCGAAGCTCAATACTTCATCAGGCTCCAACAAAGGAACCTCATATTCGCTAAGACCCTCAACCTGGTATCGCAAGGCCATGCCGATTTGCTTGGCAACGGGAGGACAAACCGAATTCCCGACTTGCTTGACACCTTCCGCATATTTCTGTGGAATATTGTATTCTGCAGGGAAGCCCTGCATCCTCTTTAGTTCCTCAACAGTACACTTTCTATTATGCCAATGGAAGGGACCATCATATCTTCCCTGATAGGCGATGATTGTTTTGCAAATGTCATCTGGATCGACCTTATATAAAAAATTCGAGAACTTCGAACGCCAAGCAAACAGAGGATTTGGATGCCCCATTTCTTCCGTATAAAATCTATAGTTTTCTCCTACCGGAATATCGGGGAGTAAATCCCCATATTTACCTCCGTACGGAGGAACGACCTCGTTCTCATCGGTAATGTCTGCGATGGATTCCCTTACAGTCACATACGGAGTCTTGTTAGGGGAATCGGGTCCGTGTGTAGGACGAGGGAACTTAAACGCAACATTTAAGTCGTTCCTTATGCCTACTAAAAACACCCTCTCACGTTGCTGTGGAACACCAAAGTCCGCTGCATTCAAAATTCTCCAATATAGTCGATATCCGACTTCTTCAAATGAAGCACAGATTATTTTAAAATCTTCCCCTTTTTTTGAAGAGAGAATACCTCTGACGTTCTCAAAGACAAACGCCTTCGGTTGAAAATGTTTTACATATTGACAGTAATACCAAAAGAGAGTGCCACGGGTATCGCTCGTTCCAGCAACTCCTCCTGCTCGTCTTCCTGCAGCAGAAAAGCTCTGGCAAGGGGGACCGCCAACAATATAATCCACCTGCTCGCTTGAAAAATCTGCAGGCTCCATTTTCATAATATCAATGGGCTTAATCTCATCTTCCAAAGCCCCTGTCAATTCCTTATTTGCATTCAATGTAATACAACAATTCTCGTCCCACTCTAATGTGTTCGTAAACCTGAAACCACAAGGGGACATTCCAACTTCGAAACCACCTATGCCCGCAAACAGGCTTAGGCATTTTACCGTTTTGCTCATACTATGTTTACCTTCCGTGTGTTATTAGTTTTCGGCGCTTTTTCCACTTTGTATCCAAGCATCTAATTCTGAACGCTTGAATTTCCATAACTTTCCCACTTTATGCGCAGGAACGCCTTTGTCTTTCCTAATCCAATCTCGAATGGTTCCTGGTTTAACACCGAGATATTCCGCGGCTTCATCTATGTTTATCCAGTTATCATTTGCAACATCTGCCATCTCTGCACCTCCAACTGAACTCTTAAAATAATCCATTTTGTATTATAGCAGATTTTGATGCGTTTTTTAATAGGTTTCCTACAATTTGTTGTTGTTTCATATCATTTATCGTTATTGCACACCCTCGTAACGATACTCCTGCAAATCGTTACGGGACAAGGCTTTTCGTTATGTGCGTGTGCAAGCCCGTCCAGCCTGCACACCCCGCACCGCTAAACGAGAGGTGACTTCGCTGTCGGCAGGCAAAAAAATAAGCCCCCTGCACACCCCTCGGTGTGAGAAAGGCGGTAATTCCTATGTATCGTAAAACGTCCTAACGAAAACGGGCAGAAATCCTTGTATCAATCACGCAACGGCTTCATCACAGATAACATCATCAGCCTTAGGGTCCATAAGTTCTACCATCATCTTGATA
>DAVZKO010000164.1:0-3999 GCA_052272205.1 Schaedlerella sp.
CGGCTCCCGGACCACCGATGGCGATTGACCGGCAACACCGGCAATGTTACCGGTTCCGACAGTAGCCGCAAGTGCGGTACAGACTGCCTGGAATGGCGTGATTGCTCCGTCACTGGCATCTCTCTTTCGGAAAATACGTCCGATAGTTGTTTTGATCGCATATGGAAATTTGCGAATCTGTAAGAATCGAGTGCGAATACTTAAGTACAGACCGACACCGATGATACAAATCATAGCCGGAACACCCCAGATGAAGTTGTTCACAGCAGAGTTGATCGTTTCAATTGTATGTAACATGTAAAATCCTCTCTTCCTGATAAGAAACAAAATTGATTCTTATTTAAAATATCCTGTAAATATTTGCAAACAAGAATATAATTTTGGTTGTCAGAGTTAAATTGAAATAAAAAATCGCTGTGTGTTGTAAAATTCACCAGCGAAACGTACGAAAAATATAATACCAGAAAATAAACAAAAAATCAACAAAATGACACATTGATTTTAGCGAGTTGATGTGTTAGGGTGTTATAGTGAGTCTTTATGCTGGGATATATTTTATGAATATTGCTATAAAGACAGAAAATGAACGTTTGGGTGAAAGAGAAAGGTAAAAAGCGTTTGTAATTTGGTAAAGTTTAGAAAAGAGGAAAATATGAATCAAAAAGTAAAAAGTTCATTACTTTTGTTGCTAACAGCGATGATTTGGGGAAGTTCGTTTGTTGCGCAGAGAACCGGAATTGAGTATATCGGACCATTTACGATGAATTCTGTCCGAAGCTTTCTTGGAGCATTGGTACTGTTGCCGGTAATTAAAGTAATGGACATTCAGAGAAAAAAATCAGGAGAGTTGTCTTCGCAGACAGAAGCACAAAAAAGTCAGGGTAGAAAAGATTTAATCCTGGGGGGAATCTGTTGTGGAATTGCTTTGACAGTTGCAAGTTCTCTGCAGCAGATTGGAATGTTGTATACAACAGCAGGAAAATCCGGATTTATCACAGCTCTTTATATATTGATTGTGCCGATCATCGGATTATTTATGAAGAAACATGTGGGAATGAAAACCTGGATAGGAGTTGCACTGGCGGTGCTCGGCATGTATTTCTTGAGTGTGCAGGAAGGATTCGCGATTTCGAAAGGGGATTTCCTTACATTTTTGTGTGCAATCGTATTTGCATTACACATTCTGATCATTGATTATTTTTCACCAAAAGTAGATGGGGTGAAATTATCATGTATTCAATTTGCCGTGTGCGGAATATTATGTGCATGTCCAATGGTATTGTTCGAGAAACCGACGGTTGCACAGATTCTGACAGCGTGGCTTCCGATTGCTTACGCAGGAATCATGTCCTGTGGTGTTGCATATACCTTGCAGATCATTGCACAGAAGGGAATCAATCCGACCGTGGCATCCTTGCTTATGAGTCTGGAGTCTGTATTTGCGGCACTGTCAGGCTGGTTGATTTTGCATGAACATCTTTCTGCAAGAGAATTGTTTGGCTGTGTACTTGTATTTGTTGCAATTATTCTGGCACAGCTTCCGGAGAAGATGGCAGTGGGAAAAAAGAACAGGAAATGGTAGAAGAGTAGAGCGTAATATGTTCGATAGAGCATGGGGAAAACATTGTAGAGGAGAATGAAAATGATAGTCACATTGATTGAGAGAATCTATAGTTTCCTATGGGGAGACTTGATTCGGATTCCGCTGCCGGGAGGAAGCAGAATAGGGATTTCATTATTGATCATACTGCTTGTTCCGACAGGAATCTATTTTACGATTCGGACAAGATTTCTTTCGATACGTCTGATGCCTGATATGGTGAGGGCGTTGGTAGAGAAAAAAGAAGAGAAATCCAGTCTGTCGACCTTTCAGACATTGCTGGTATCTACGGCAACCCGTGTAGGAATGGGGAACCTCGTTGGGGTTGTGGCAGCCATATCGGTAGGTGGTGCCGGTTCGGTATTCTGGATGTGGGTGATGGCGCTGGTGGGCTCCTGTACCGCATTTGCTGAGGCAACACTGGCACAGATTCATAAACAGAAAGATTCATTGTATGGTGGGTATCGTGGTGGCCCGGCATATTATATTCATGATTGTGTGGAAGCAAGAAAAGGAAAGAAACAAAAGAAGGTAATCTGGTCAGTGCTGTTTGCAATTTCCGGTCTGATCTGTTGGTGTGGAATCAGTCAGGTGATCAGTAATTCGGTTGCAGCTTCTTTTAAAAATGCCTTTGATATTCCACCTTTGTATACAACATTGATTTTAGTTGCAGTATCTGCAGTTATCGTACTGAGGAAAAATGCGACCGTCAAAGTTTTGGATTTTATGGTCCCAATTATGGCGGTTTGCTATTTTGTCATTACATTATTTATTATCATAACAAATATCGGAAGCCTTCCGGCTGTATTTACAAGAATTTTCGAAGAAGCGTTTGGAATTCGTCAGGTTGCGGCAGGTGGAATCGGAGTGGTTGTTATGAATGGTGTCAAAAGAGGATTGTTTTCAAATGAGGCAGGTTCCGGGTCGGCACCATGTGCGGCTGCAGCAGCAGACTGTCACAGACCGGCGCAGGCAGGTTTGGTTCAGGCACTTGGCGTATTTGTTGATACCATCGTCATTTGTACTTGTACAGCAATGATTATGTTGCTTGCACCACAGGAGCTTACCGATGGTTTATCCGGAATGGAACTGCTTCAAACGGCAATGGGATACCATATGGGACGATTTGGTGTGGTATTCATTGCGATTACATTATTTATGTTCAGCTTTTCAACGTTTCTTGGAATACTCTTTTATGCACGAAGTAACGTGGCGTATTTGTTTGGGGATAAGTGGTGCTGGCAGACAGCATATAAAGTACTTGCACTCGTGATGCTGTTCATCGGAGGTGTTGCGTCTTATACCTTTGTATGGGATTTAGGAGATGTTGGAATCGGATTGATGACGATATTTAATGTTGTGTTCCTGTATCTGCTGGCGGATGAAGCAATCGATGAATTAAAAGATTATGAGAAATGTAAGAAATTAAAAAAGCAGGATAAGAAATAATCAGACACTGATAAATAGAAAAGGTTATGTGGGTGTGAAAACAAAAAGAAAGCATATTAGCTGACACATGAATGGTCAACTGATATGCTTTCTTTGTATGCTTTTCAAATAAGTCCGTTACTTTATAAAGCTTTCTTAAAAATAATACCCTTATATTTGCTAAGTGCTTCGTAAACAATCAGACCAAGGACTCCGGCTGAAATGATTTCTCCGACACCGACTGTCAGCATCATAAACGGAATCGGAAGCGGCACCTGATATCCATACTTTAATACAAATGGTACTACGATAATATTTGCAACGATTGGTGGAACCGGTGCAAGATATTTACTCTTGTTTCTCAGTTTCCATGTGAAAACTGCACCAATCAAAGTTGCAAGACTTCCGAAGATGATATCCGGAACGATCGCACCACCAAGGATGTTACCAAGCAGGCATCCGATAAATAATCCCGGAATTGCAGCGGGTGTAAATACTGGAAGGATAGTCAGAGCTTCGGCAAAACGAATCTGAACTTCTCCAAATGCCAGTGATGCACCAAGTACGGTTAATACAACGTAGATTGCAGCAATCATGGCTGCGTGTGCCAGATAAAGCACTTTTGAGTTTGAGTTTTTCATTATTCTGTTCTCCTTTAGTTTTGTTTTACGTGTGGAAGGTCTCGAACACACGATTCATTTTCGCGCAGCAATGAGTCTGGCGGCCATGCTTGCATGGACATCTGACGAATGCCGCGGAAGGCATATACTGTAAGTATATGACCTTACGCCGGGAATCGGCGGAAAGCCCCATTAGACCTTATTTTTAGGGACTTTGCAACGAGTGGTAGTATAGCATGATAGACTTGAAAAAGCAAGAGTTGTCTCCAATTTGTCCGAAATGGTAGAATAAAAATGTTACTTTTCACGGGTATGCTTGCATTAAAATAAGCGATAGCGTAAACTTATTAT
>DAVZKO010000165.1:0-3995 GCA_052272205.1 Schaedlerella sp.
AAGGAGAGAAGTTTGTGAAATATGAAATTGGGGACTTTGTCAGTAAACCTGTTACCGCATTTCTGGAAACATTCTTTAAGCTCTATCCAACAGCCACAGAAAAAGAGCTTGCTTATTATATATCTGGTAATGTACTTGAACCTATCGGCAGGGTATGTGACCCGACAGTCCCGATGAATCAGAAAACATGGGGAGTCAGCCACTATATCATGGAAGATGTAGGTCCGGGACCGGAATTTCTGAAACTCAATTTCAAACGGCCGACAGATTTTGGATATGACGAAAGTATTATCGGAACAGGCAAATGCAGTTCTATGGTATGCGCCATCGGAGAAAGCAGCTGTGCGGCAGCCATGGATGGTATTATGAAACCTTACCAAAGCTGATTTTCTCCTAAAATGTCAGGTGTGCTCTGTTTGAGTCATTCCGCTTCAGAAGACGGATGCTGGAATGATCCAAACAGAGCCTATTATTTATCCGGTTTCTGTGCGGAATTTTTATTGTTGTGGTAGCTCTTGCGATTTATCCCGCAGGCGTTCCAGTAAATGTCCTATGGCGAACATAACGGTTTCGTAATGCATAAAATCCAGAATATTTGTATCGACCAGGATTTGTAAACTGGCCGGAAATTCTTCATCTGCGTCCCAGAAATGGAGGATAACATCCAAAAAAGAAAACAGCGGCAGGCGGTAGCCGACATCCGAGATACCATCTGGTATTCCGCCCAAGGAGCGGCAAGCTATAGATAATGCATCTGTTTTGCCTGCAAAATGTCTGGCGCTGTTTTGAAAGAAGCCTGCGCCTTTCTGCAAAGATCCACCCCGGATGGAAGACAGACTGGCAAGATTTTTCATATTTCCCGATGCTCTGCAGTTTGGTCTGGAATAGCACAGCAGATCGTAAAGGGTCATGACTTCGTTGTAATCCGCCTGACACCAGAGGCTCTGTGACTGCCACATGACAACACCGCTCTGACGGTCAATGCGGTAATGGCGGCCGGTAAAATCAATATACAGAAAAAGATCATCGTGCTCAAGCGAAAATTTGCCGATCATTTCATCCTGATTGTATTGTAGAAAGGAATCTGCCATCTGCGTTTTCATGATTTCGTAATTTGACCAGCGGTTGTTTTTCATTTTGTCCTCCCAATGGCTGTATCTGCCTGGCGTTTATAAGCGATCGCACGCCGGGCATTTTTTCTTAATACCTCTGTCTGATCCGGTGTAATGTGGTCTGCGGTTTTGGGAATCACATACTGACGTATTGTAACATCAGAGGCTGCGGCAAGATTTTCCGGAGCCAGCAGGCTTTCGATTTCTTTTAATCCGAAAAAATTCTGTCCGGCTGACCAGTCGTGCCGGTTGAAGGGACAGACATCCTGACAGTCATCACATCCACAGATCCATTCTGCCAGCTGCTCCGGCTGGGTTCCTTCCGGCAGGATTCCCTGGGCGAAAGTTGTGAGAAAGGAAATGCAAAGCGTTGGATCCATCGTATAGGCATCAGACAATGCACAGGTCCTGCAGGATCTGCGGCAAAGTTTACAGGTATCGGGACATGGTCTGATATCATTTTTATGCAGATATTCACATTCCTGATCAATCAAATATCCTTCCAGCTCATAATAAGAGCCCTTCGGACCATAGAAAAAGTTGTTTTTACGGATGATTCCGATTCCTGCGGCGACAGCAGCCTCACGCAGAGAAAAACCGTATCCCGGTGCACTGTTTGGTCCGCCATGATAGTGAATCCCTGTTTCCGTCATCCACTGTTCAAATTGCAGCTTATTTTGATATTCGTTGCTGTCCGGCACTGTGTTTGGTGAGAGCATAAAAGCTTTGCCGTATTTTCCCTGTAAGGATTCCGGATATCTGTATTTTCCAAGCCAGATGCTGCATATCACAATAGATTTTGCCCAGGGATAAATTTCATGAATCTGTGTATAGCGTTCCATATCCCGGTAAAATTCCATACTCTGAGGAATTTTCTCTATTCTTTCCTTTAAATGCAATGCGTAACTGGCAAGCGCGTCGACAGGAATGATCCCGCAATCATCATAACCGTATGATAGTGCCTTTTTATAAATTTTTTCTGATAAATTGTTATCCATATGATTCCCTCCATTTGGTATTGTTTTATGGCAGAGATAGGATTGCTTTTAACTGCTGATTCATCTTTTCTATCCAGCTCTGCTCCTTGGATATGCGGTGAAGGAGCAGATTTCCTTCATAGATTGCCGTACTTAATTCTGCCAGCTTCTGCTGCCTTTCGCCGAAAATTCCTTCTTTTTCCAGCACTTCTGCAAAAATATCTTTTAAATTGGCGATGGCATTGCTGTATTCGCCAGCGAGCGTGGGATCCTGAAAAGCAAGCTCCATGCCAAGGACTGCCAACGGGCATCCGTAACAGGATTTATCCTTCAGTTCCTGCTGAAAAGCTGCCAAAAAAGAATCGCAAAATAGATTCCAGCCTGTTGACTGGGCTGCTGCCGTACGAAGAACATCCAGCGTCTGATGTGCATAATACTGAATAACGGCTTCTGCAACATCTGACTTTTTTTTGAAATGAAAGTAAAAAGATCCTTTCGGGATATCCGCCGCTTTCAGGATATCGCTGATTCCGGTATTGGCATATCCGTTTTTCCAGAATAAATCACCGGCTGTTTCTATGACTTTATTTTTCGTCTGTTCCCCTTTTATCATAGTTATTCATCTCCATATCTGTTCTTAAATCTAAAATAGACTGATCGGTCTATTTTGTCAAGGGATTTTTGGTATGCGGAAGATAAAAACATTTCAAAACGAGGATTTATAAAAATTTCGTGTACAAAATAAAAATTTGCTTACATTTTTGAAAAAAATAAAGTATAATAGGAAATGTAAAACCAAGTACAATTTACATGAAGATCAGGGATCATTTCATTCAAATTTACTGAGTGAATGATCCCTTTTTCTATGTGATGTGTCTGTAAAATGAAAGAGAGGTAGCTATAATGAAAAGAATTAAAGCAGCTTGTATCACTCAGACATTGTGTTTTTCCAATCATGACGGAGAAACAACAGAGTATGCAAAAAAGGCGATTGTACAGGAATGTGAGAAGTATAAAGCACAGTTGGAAAAAAGTGGGACGAAGTACAAAATCTTATCAGAAAAAACAAATGAGGATGGCTCTATTGTGATTGAGATTAAGAAACAGTACAATTCTTCTCCGGTTGGTGAATATTTGAATTAAATAGCCTGAAAGAGGCATGATTTAAGTTTGGGTAAGTTTCACTTATATAGATGGATGAGAAAAATTTAATAGAAAAATATGAAAAAAGCACTGAAAACCGTCGGAATATTTAGTTTTACAGTGATAAGGAAGTATTTAACCAACATATCACTAACGCTGACAAACAGGATTGCAAACAGAAACAGAGAGTTAGTCACTTTCAAAAGTGGTAGGCTCTCTGTTTTTCTATCTTTGCGTTGTTACGCAGTAGAACCCCCTTTTTGAGGGAAAAGGTATAAATCCCTTATTCTTGATGTTTTCGTGTCTGTAAGCCGCTTAAATCAAGGCTATTTTGCCCTTTATTGCGTAACATTACTATGGCACTTCATATAGCAGTTTACAGGGAACAAAGCTTATGTGTAGTTATTGCTTCCGGCATTGGATTACCCGATATTGGATTTTCCGACATCGGGTAATCCGACGTCGGAAAATCCAACGCAATTAAATAAAGATATATAAAGTAAAGATTAAAGAATTACAGATTCAATCAATTACCCATTCCATTCCTTTCCGTTCTCTTAATTTTTCCTCTCCCCATAAACTATCGGAACGGAAGCGAAAGGAAACGAAAATACAGAAATGATAATCTGTTCAGAAAATCCATAATTCATAGAGGGCGCAAGCGGTCTATCCGATTGTGCTCTTGTCTACCCCAAAGCAAGGACAGAGAAAACCGTCAAGGACGCGAAGCGCGAAGTTTATCCTTGACGGCTTTCTCTGGCTT
>DAVZKO010000166.1:0-3809 GCA_052272205.1 Schaedlerella sp.
TCCGTGCCATCGCTCATAGCACCCGGAATCATATACTCGGGATAGGTTATGGTGACCGTCTCGTTGCCCGCTTCGGCAGTCGCTGTGCTCTTGTCGGTGGCAGAAGATGCCGCTGCATTCGTATTAGTCGTAGCGCCACAGGCTGTGATGGATACAGCCAATGCCGCCGCCATCATAAGGCTTGTCAGTTTCTTCATCGTGTTCTCCTCGATTTCTTTTTAGAAATGCTCCGCTACAATACCGTCCAATACTTTCCCGATTTCAGCAAATGACTGATACAGGTCCAGTGTTCGGACGGTTATCTTGTTCCCGGACATCTGATATTCTCCGTCCGGCTGCATCTAATTGTATAATTTCTGTCGCAAAATTGCAAATAAAGTCTGCTCTAATCTTTTGTTTTCGCCTATTGCACAATATTTGCATAGTATCTTTGTTCACTTCATTCATTGACAATATCAGCAGTCAATTTCCACAGTCTTGTCTTCACAAACGACATTATCCAGAGGTTCGCCCCACGAGTAATGTTTTGCCTTCCGCTATAAATGCAAAATCGAGCATCGAAAATTTCATGAAAACCTAAAAACGATAAATTTAGTCACTTTTCACCGATGTGTCCGATAACGCCGTTGTGTTTTTGGCACTCGATGTGCTATCTGCATTCGGTTTTAACTTTGTACAATTTTATCGAATTTGATAAATTATTCTGAAAAGTCCAAATTATGGGACAACCCAAGGAGTATAATAAAGACAGGCTAGAAAGCAAAACGCCTCAAAGCCTGTCCAAAAACCAATATTTTACTCATTATCGCCGTTTTTTTGCCCTTCACCGCATGGCATGCCGTGCAAGACTTCCGCCACCTGAGCCCCCACAGACGAATGTCAGAACGGAAAACAAGGATATACAACTCTCTCGAAAGGAGCGCTCATCATGAACATCCCTCAAATTCCCACCGGACGCAACAGCTACTATGACCTCGGCCCCACAAAACAGTTCGATGTCGAAACCATCCGCGAGGCTCTGCGCCTTTATGAAGACGACCTGGCTGAGAAGTTTGAGACAACAAAGCCCAACAGCATTGAGCGCATCGAGATGGGCGCGAAAAAGGTATCTGCGCAAGCCCTCATCGCAAGACTTAGCAGACACCTACCCCTGTATGCAGATTGAAAGGATTCTAATACAGATATGACCAATACCGAAATCATCGCAACCATGAGCCGCTGTGTATGCGGCACCCGTATTCAGTGGACCCAAAACCCCGATAGCAGCACGCATCGAGGCGTTGTGGACGAGTTCTACCCGCAAAACGGTGCCGAGGACGCATATCTCGCCGTCATCGAGCCGGGGCGCTATATCCCGGTTCTTGGTGCCAGCGAGATACAAAAAATATCGATTTTGGAGGACAGTCATCATGATGCGTGAACTACTCGGCAATTGAATTGCCGAGCGTCAAACGGAGAGGTTTGGCGCTCGATTCTCCAAGAGCCTAGTCCTTTGGGAATAAAGCCGCAACACGTCTAAGGCGTGCAGCAGAAATATCTCCTCCGGCTATCCATATATAGTCAAGCTATAATACAGAATCGCAGTTCATATGTTCCCGGAGTTCAGACTGCCGAAGCGGCCTGTTCCTCGGGATTCTGCTTTTTAACAAACTTTTCGGGATGCTGTTGCTTATAAAGTTCGTTTTTACGAGAATAATACCCCTTCAGCTTAGACTGCAAGACTTTATGATTGTACTTGTTGTCTTCACAAATCTTAGAGAGGTTTTTATCCAGGTAACGAGCCTTAATGTTAATGCCAGCAGTATGGTCAGCATCGCCTTTGTAACCACAGCAAGTGCAAAGGAAACTCTTCCCATTTCGATTTGTCTTATCGAGATTACTGCACTCTGGACAAACCTGACTGGTGTAATCAGGCACGACTTCAACGAAGTCGAAGCCTTTCCAGTTAAGGGTTTGCATCAACTTCTGCTGTGCTTTACCTCTCGCAAAACAGGAGAACATACCATTAACCCGTCTACTCTTGTTGAACTCACGAATGTCGAGCAACTCCAAGACGGTAATGGTTTCCTTGTCCAGCGATGAGACGTAAGAAAGAACAGCATCCTTGATTTCTTTGTCCAGCATTTGGTAGTAGTGGCGTTTCTTGCGATAAGGGGCATTTGCCTTTTGAATCATGCGATTTAGTTTATCCATCTTTTTGATGAGAGAACGTCTCACATCATCAGGTAGATTTTTATGCTTCCGCAGGAAATGGCGAATTTTACGCTTCTTGTTCCGTAAGGAAGAGAACTCTCCAAAAGATTTTTCCACTTCCTTGTGATAGAAGTCGAGAACCTCGCGCATAGAACCAAAGTGTTTGCCATCAGACAGGTAAAACAAATCAGCAATGCCAGTGTCTACACCATTTACTTTTGAAGTCGCAGGTTTAGCAACAGTCTTTGTGTAAGACCAACCAATACGCAAAACACCTTTGTCAATAGAGCAAGTCACAGCCTTTGCCATTTTACAGCTTTTGGCTTTATGCAAAGAGTGCTTGCTTGTGTCCAAGGGCACAGTAATTCGTTTACCCTTTTCCGTTGGATTAGTGATTTCGATTACATAAGGAGCTTTAATGTCGTTGGATTCTTCGAGCTTCATCAAGCGACTATCCAACGGAATTCGAGCCTTTGAGATAACGGGAACCTTATATTCCAACGAAAGCATGGCAAAAGAATCGTTGATTTCTTCCATGCGGAAGGCAAACTCTTCGTCAGGCATCTCACTCAGCGTTTTGGCACACTTTTCGTAAAAATCTTCTTTGTCCTCAGGTTCAGGTTTGCCTTCCTTGGCAGCCTTCGCCTTGCGCTTTGCTTTGGCTTCCAAAGAGATTTTTAGCATGGCATCAATCATTTCAGCCTTTGTTGCGTGGTCAAGAGCCATACCGAACAAAACCTTAGACGACGTAAAAACGTCATCGTGTTCACGGTACATGTCGTCCTTGATTGTATTCAAACGATTCGAAAGATGCGTAAACGCTGCATCAAAAGCAGCTTGGCAAAAGGCAGAGTTCACTCCTTTGGGACGAATAGACTTTTCGTAAGCACGAACCTGAGGGTCTTTCTTATTATTTTTGATAAGTTGAACATGCATCCACTCACAATTGTTAATGCCTTGTATATTATTGTTTACAAGTTGAGTAAATAATTTTTGGATTGATGCAATGGTAGAAGCTTTTTCTTTGTTAGGATGTCCATAAAGAAAAATAGACTTTGTTTGACTGGCTTCGAACCCTGTATCTTTGCGCTTTTTTGCTTTTGGCATAAGGATAATTTACCTCCTTTCTTTGCTAGTATTGTTTATTTTGTTTTTGGATGTACTTTCGAATGTTTTCTTCCGAAACAGAGCCAACTGTTTCTACATAATATGAGTGATTCCAAAGTTGTCCTTTCCACAACTTTTGTCTTATTTCTGGAAAACGTTCGTAAAGTTTCCGCCCGGAAATACCCTTTAGATATTTTACTATCTGAGTAATGGATAATTTCGGCGGGGCGGAAACAAAACAGTGAACGTGGTCCATTTGACCGCACTCGAACTCATGTACAGTAAACCCTTTTTCGGCAGCAGTTTCATACACGACTTGGCGCATATAATCTTCAATCTCTTTGGTCAAAACCTTTCGTCTGTATTTGACTGACCATACCACATGGTAGTTGATATTGCATACGCAAGTCCTGTAATGTATGAGGTTTTCCTTCATACACATAGTATAGCATAAATCTCATCATAAATCAAATTTTTCCTAATTGGCGCTTTCATCTCGGCAATTGAAT
>DAVZKO010000167.1:0-3803 GCA_052272205.1 Schaedlerella sp.
ATTGTGGGAATTGAATAAAGTTGAGAGCAAGAGCAGGAACTATAATTTTATAGATTCCTGCTTTTCTAATTCAACTGCTGACAGGTAAGGATGTCGTATTAAGTAAGCGAAATGGAGAGGTAGACAATTCTACGGTTGTTTTTGGAAACAAATAACTGGGAAAATGCAGCAGATGAACGTTCGGTAAATGCGATTCGAGTGGTACAGGCAAGTTTTCAGTCAAGTATAGAAGATAGAACAATTAAAATCTGAAGTTGAGAAAATAGGAAAAAGACTGCAACTTTCATGCGGAAAATAGTTTGAAAGTTGTAGTCTTTTTCTGACAATAATTAGAGTTGTACTTGCCGGAGTTACAGACATCAAAGAGGTGAACTCAAGTACATTCTTAACATAGCAATAATCTCATCAACATGAATTTGTAGTTCCTGTTTTTGGTTCTTAAATTCTTTAGCAGATAAAAGCCCGATATGCTGCAAAGTAGACAGCGTGATTGTATGAATAAAATTCAGAGAACGTGCAATATCGATGTCTTTTTTTAGTTCGCCATTTTTCAAAGCTTGCAGCAAAAGTTGTTCGATTCTAGTATTGAGTGCTTCCGTACAAAGTGCAATTTTGTCTGACTGCTTTTGTGACGTTGGGGCATCCTGTGTGTAGGTGTCGATCAAAAGCAATAAGGTAAGATCATCTTTGTGTTTTAACGTCTCATTAAAAAATGAGTGGAACAATTGTAAGAATTGTTCCAACGGAGAAATGTGCGAGTCCGATTGTATGATTTTTTCATTTTCATCCAGTATCAGGGTAACTGTACGAGGAATGATTTCATCTGCGATAGCGGTCATGACATCTTCCATATTTTTAAAATATTTATATAAAGTTACAGTAGAAATATCTAATTTTTTTGCGAGCTTCTGCATAGTAAATGAGGCTGCCCCATCTTTTAACAGCATTTTGCGGGCAGCAGCGAGTATTTCATGTTTCCGTTTCTCGCGCATTTGATTAAAATAAGCAGCTTGGTCCATAATATCGCTTCTTTCCTGTGATTTAAAGTTAATGGTCATCGTATATATAGCGTGATCATTAACGATTTATGTCCTATATTATAACAGCAAAGAAAGTTGGAAGTAAAGTGGAAAAGTGCTTGAAATTCAAGAAAAAATGAATTAACATAGTGTTAAGTTAATTAACACATAGAAAATACTTTCGAAGAACGGGATTCAGTTGTTCGGAATAGGAGGAAATGATGTTACAGACAGCGAAAATATTTCAAAACGGAATGATGCTTCAAAGAGAAAAAGTGATATGCATCTGGGGGCAGAGTGAACCGGGAGTAACAGTCAATGTGGAGATTCAGGGACAGGCAGAAAGTGCTGTTACGAATCAAGTCGGAGAGTGGACAGTGATGATTCCGCCATTGAAAGCATCGGAAGATGAAGTGTTACATATTTCAACAGAGACAGAGGAGCTACAGTACATAGATGTTGCAGTTGGTGAAGTATGGGTTGCCGGTGGACAGTCCAATATGGAATTCTGGATGCGATACGAAAAACATAAAGAAGAGGCAATGAAAGAGATGCCAAAGCTTCGTTTGCGTTTTTATGATGTGCCGGAAATTGCTTATGATGGACAGATAGAAGAATTTGATTATACCAGTCAGGCTGTTTGGAGAAAAGCAACCAGCGAGGATTTAGAGTATTTCTCAGCAGTCGGATATTATTTCCAGAAATCCATAGAGGAAGCACAGAATGTACCGGTTGCAATCATCGGGTGTAACTGGGGCGGGACAGTTTCGCGTGCGTGGATGAATCCGGAGACGGTAAAACGAGTAGGTCCTGCATGGATGGAAGATTATGAGCAGCAGATTGCAAAACTTGACATGGATGAGTACTGGAAAAAACAGCATCATAATCCGATGAATAATAGAGGTAATATGTTTGCAGACGAATTCACGGAGTTCGTCCTTCCGAAAACGAGAAGCGCGGAAGAAGTACAGGAGTTTTTCACACAAGCTGAGAATTCGGAGATATTGCAGGAATACCTTTCCGTGATGATGCCGCAAAGTATACCGGGAAGTCTGTATGAACATATGGTAAAGACAATTGCACCATACGGAATCCGGGGATTTTTATGGTATCAAGGTGAAAGTGACGATGATACGCCGGGCATGAACGTATATTATAAAAATATGCTGTCCGGATTGATATCAGATTGGAGAACATTGTGGAAAGATGACACGTTACCGTTTATGATCGTACAGCTTCCGGGATTCGGAACGTGGATGGACAATGACAGGCCAAATGAATATCCGATTATTCGTCAGTGCCAGCAGGAGACAGCAGATACAGTGGCAAATGTGCATTTGTGTTCGATTTCAGATGCGGGAGAGCAGTTGGATATTCATCCGAAGAATAAGAAAGTCGTGGGAGAGAGACTTGCGTTACTTGCAAGAAAATATGCATATGGCGAGGATATTCTTGCAGATGCACCACGTATGGAATCTGTTACACGCGAGAAAAACATTGTGATGATCACATGGACTAACGCAGGAGATGGAATCAAAGTGGAAGGTGATGTGATAGAGTGTTTGCATGTATTTGCAGGAGAGGAAGAAAAAGCATATACATTTGCAGCAGATGGCAATAAATTGATATTGAATGTAGAACAGGCAGAGGAAGAGTCGTTGAAAGTGAAATTTGCGAAAACTTCGTGGTATCTTGTAAATGTATATAATTCAGCAGGTATTCCGGCAATTCCGTTTGAGGCAGAGTGCTAGAGTGTGTCTGAAAAATAAAAGCTTCGTTACAAAAAATAATACTAAGATAGTAAACAAGAACAAAAAGGAGAGCGACAGCATGAAAACAGAAGTAATCAAATTATATGAAAATCGAGAAGATGTTACATTAACAACCTATGTATTGCAGGATTCACCGGAGATGCTGGCAGGAGGGAAACGTCCGGCAATTCTGATCTGTCCTGGTGGTGGGTATATGAGCTGTTCAGACAGAGAAGCAGAACCGATTGCGATGAAATTTGCATCCATGGGATATCATACATTTGTACTTCGCTATTCGACTTATAGTGAAGGAAAAGCGGATGGATTTCCGGATATTTCAAAACCGCTTGAGGTAAAAGAAGCGTGTCTGTATCCGACACAGATGCGCGAGATTGGAAAAGCGATGCTGATGATCCGTGAGCATGCAAAAGAGTGGCTGGTTGATGTAAATCGCATCGCAGTATGCGGATTCTCAGCAGGAGCACACAATGCAGCAATGTATGCAACCAATTGGCATACTGATACGATCAGTGAATATTTCCATGAAGACAAAGAAAAATTCCGTCCGGCTGCAGCAATTCTTGGTTATACATTGAGTGATTACATTTTTATGAGAGATAATGTAAAAAATGAAGACCCGATGAATGTACAGTTTTTCAAGGCATCCAATACAGCATTCTTAGGAACAGGAGAACCATCGGAAGAACTGCTGGATGAAGTCAGCCCGGCAAGACATGTGACAGAGAATACACCGCCGATGTATCTGTGGGCAACTGCATCGGATGAACTGGTTCCGGTACAGCATTCACTTCGCATGGCAAATGCACTGGCAGAACACAAGATTCCGTTTGAATTGCATGTGTTTGAAAAAGGACCACATGGACTTGGACTTGCAACACAGGCAACTGCGGCAGCAAAATCGCAGATGTATTCCGATGCAGCAAAATGGGCAGACCTGGCGGGCTGCTGGCTGGAGAAGAGATTTGCTTTTGACTTGCCGGAGAAAACACCTTTTGAAGAGATGATGGAAAAA
>DAVZKO010000168.1:0-3797 GCA_052272205.1 Schaedlerella sp.
CCTTACCAAGGCGACGCGCTACCGACTGCGCCAAGGCAGCATATATCGTTGTCTGCTGTGCGACAACGATATTAATATACACTATTCTTATAATCCTTGTCAATTATTTTCTAGCGTTCTTTTAAATTTGTTGCGATTTATTATAATTCCCCATCTCTTATTTCTACAAACCGCAGCTACGACTCCTCAATTTGTTTTATGTGTTCAAAACAATACTCGATAATACTCTTTCTTGTAATAATCCCAATAAACTTATTCTGGTCATCTACAACAGGAACAAAATTCTGATTCATCGCTTTCTTTATCAAGTCTTCCATATCCGAATCCGCACGAACAACATCATAGTCCGCCCTGCGTGGAAAATCTTTGATAAAAATATTTTCTGATTTCTTTACATTCAAATCCGTATAGTTCTTAATTCCCCAAAGAAGGTCTCCCTCTGTCATCGTTCCGACATATTCTCCCTCTTTATTCAGCATTGGAATACATGCGTATTTGTGATACTCCATCGTCTCCAACACCTGCCGAAGCGTACAATGGTCATAAATATATGCCACTTCGCTTTTCGGCTTTAAAAAGAACAAAATATTCATTTTATCAACAACCTACCTTAATCGTATTAAATTCGTGTCTCTACAAAAATCTCGTACAACGCACGAATTGCATTTTTAAAATCATCATGTCTTACACCGACAATGATATTCAGCTCGCTGGAACCCTGATCGATCATCTTAACATTGATGTGTGCATGTGCCAATGCAGAGAAAATACGTCCTGCTGTTCCGCGTGTTGCTCTCATACCGCGTCCTACAACCGCGATCAGAGCCAGATCTGATTCCAGCTCGATGTGATCCGGTTTTACAGCCTTATGGATCTCTGAAAGCACCTTCTGTTCTTTCTCTTCAAACTCGTCTTTGTGCACGAAAATAGTCATCGTATCAATTCCTGACGGCATATGCTCGATGGAAATATCATTATCCTCAAATACCTGTAATACTTTTCTACAGAATCCAATTTCTGAGTTCATCATTGCTTTTTCTACTGTAACAGAAGCAAATCCATCCGTACCTGCAATTCCTGTAATCGTATATTTCGGCTGACGGCATGTTCCCTCTACAATCAATGTTCCCTTGTCTTCCGGTGCATTTGTATTACGGATATTGATCGGAATACCTGCTTTTCTTACCGGGAAGATTGCATCTTCATGCAGTACGCTGGCTCCCATGTAAGAAAGCTCACGAAGCTCTCTGTATGTAATTGTATCAATCGGCTTTGGATTCTTTACAATTCTAGGGTCTGCGATCAGGCAACCGGATACATCTGTCCAGTTCTCATACAAATCTGCTGAAACAGCCAGTGCAACCAAGGATCCCGTAATATCGGAACCACCTCTTGAAAATGTAACGATTCGTCCATCTTCCGTTGCTCCATAGAATCCCGGGATGACAGCTCCGTCAGAATTCTCCAGACGTGCTGTAAGCAGCTCATTGGTTGTCTCATCATCAAATGTTCCGTCTTCATTGAATCGGATTACTTCAGCCGCGTCAACAAACTCAAATCCGAGATATGCTGCCATGATCTTACCATTTAAGAATTCTCCTCGAGATGCCGCATATTCTCTTCCGATTTTTCTTCCAAAATCTTCCCGGATCGTCTCAAATTCTTTATCCAATGACAATGTCAATCCCAATCCGTCAATGATCTCCTGATAACGTGCATGAATATCCTCTAACTGATTTACGAATTTCTTCTCGCGAATTGCTGCTCCGTAACAGCTATATAACATATCTGTCACTTTGATATCATTTGAAAAGCGTTTTCCCGGTGCAGACGGAACTACAAACTTTCTGGATTCATCCGCACGAATAATCTTGCCTACTTTCTTAAACTGCTCTGCGCTTGCCAGTGAACTTCCACCAAATTTTACTACTTTCTTCATCTTCCCTAATCCTCCAACGTACTGTTGTTTGCATCCTGCAAATGTTTATCTTCCTGCTCTATATGAAGCATTGGTTTACTCCTTCAAAGATGCATCCTGCATCCGCAATTCAACATTATAACCGCTAACTGCACAGTTGTAAATCCACTTTTTAATGAAAAATAATATCTGCATACTGTGCATTTGCTGCTTTTTTTTAATCTTCCGGTGCAAGTTTTAACTGCATCCCGATTTTTCCGCCGCTCACATACATCGATTCCAATGCCTCTGCAGAACTGTCGATCACTGTCGGAAATTGTTTCTTCATACCGATTGCCGTGCATCCTCCACGTACATATCCAGTCACTTTTGTAATATCTTTTACATGAAGCATCTCGACAGATTTTTCATGTACTGCTCTGGCTGCTTCTTTGAGATTCAGTTCCTTCTCAATTGGAATGACAAAGACATAATGTTCTCCACTCTTTCCGGTTGTAACAAGCGTTTTATATACCAGTTCATGTGGCAGTCCGGTTTTATCTGCGGTCTGTACTCCGCTTACAAATTCATCACATTCATAAGTTTCATATTCATATGGAATTTTTAATCTGTCCAACATTCGCATCGCATTGGTTTTTAATTCTTTCTTACTCATCTTTTTCTCCAACATTCATATAACGGTTTTCGTACTTTTTTTCTTGTAATTTCCATAAGCTGTAATTCTGTCACATCCACCACCGTTGTCTGGATCGGATCTTTTGCACATCGCACACGCATCGCTTTCATCAACTGCTGCATTGCTTCCTCATCATCCATATTGACAAAATCAACCAGGATAATCCCAGAAATATTGCGAAGTCTCAATTGTTTTGCTATCTCATCCGCTGCCTCAAGGTTCAGTTTCAAATAAGCTTCCGGTGTTTTTTTCTTGGATACACATTTTCCGGAGTTAACATCGATCACAGTCAATGCTTCTGTCGGTTGTATCACCAGATACCCACCATGTTTGAGCCATACTCGTTCATTCATCGCCCGCTCTCGAATCGCATGCAGGTTATACAGACTGGAAAGCGACAAGTTCTCATTTTCATAATATTGAAGCACCTCTAAGAGTTCCGGCTGCTCCACCTGAAAATATGACTTCACTTCCTCAAATAAATCCCTGCATTCCACGATAATCTCTGTCAACCCATCCGTATACACATTTTTAAGGCCGGACAGATATGGTTGCATTGCTGTTTCCAGACAGGAATAACACGTTCTGTGTGCTGCATGCTCTTTGATTGCTTTGTATCGTTTCTTTAATTGTTCGATTTCCTCCAGAACAACAGAAAACGGAGTATCTTTGGCATTGGTACGTACGATGATCCCATATTCTTCATTGGCAAAATCATTGAGTTTCTGTCGGTATTCTTCCCTTTCTGCCTTTGGAAGTTTGGCAGATACTCCGATTCGTGTGTTACCGGACGTCAGCACTGCATATCGCCCGGTAAAATTCAGATTGCTGCTTACTGTCGGAGCTTTTGTTTTTACTGCCTCTCTGCTCACCTGAACTACCAGTTCATCCCCAATACACAATGGCTTTTTTCCAATCTTATTTGTAAATATTGCACCTTCTGCCTGGCTCATATCATAATAGCAGTTCACCCCGCCGATATCAATGAAGGCAGCTCCGATATTCGCCACAATATTCTGCACTTTTCCAATGTAAATATTGCCAAGCGTCGGAGCCTGCTGCTCTGTCTTTTCCATATCATTGCAATGAATCTCAATTATCTCATCATTTTCCTGAAAATACGTCCAGACGATGCCATCTTCACGTGTCATGAGAATTTTTCGTTCCATCTTCTTCACTACTTTCCTACAATTTCTTTTCCTA
>DAVZKO010000169.1:0-3641 GCA_052272205.1 Schaedlerella sp.
ACAGGTAAGGAACAGCATATCACAATTACAGCTGGTTCTAACATGTCTGATGCAGACATTGACAAAGCTGTAAAAGAAGCTGCTGAATTCGAAGCTCAGGATAAGAAACGTAAAGAAGCTATTGATACAAGAAACGAAGCGGATTCTATGGTATTCCAGACAGAAAAAGCAATCAAAGAAGTTGGTGACAAACTGGATGCTAATGATAAAGCTGCTGTAGAAGCTGATTGTCAGGCATTGAAAGATCTGCTTGCAAAATCTACTCCAGAGGAGACTACAGATGAGCAGGTTGCTGAGATCAAAGCTGCAAAAGACAAATTAATGGAAAGTGCTCAGAAACTTTTCACAAAGATGTATGAGCAGACAGCTGGTCAGGCTGGCCCACAGGCTGGCCCAGCACCTGAAGCTGGCCCGGCTCCGGAAGGATTCCAGGGTGATGATGTCGTAGACGGAGACTACAAAGAAGTCTAATACGATCAGATAAACATCAATAAAGATATTCCGTTTCTGTTTGCAGATATTCTGCAGGCAGAAACTCATCTACGGAACCGGTCAAATGGTTCCGTAGATTTTCACGTTGCAATTTATCGTACTTTATGTTAGATTGTAATCGTTTATGTAACTTAATGAGAGTAATGAAAGGTAGTATATATTATGGCAGAATCAAAAAGAGATTATTACGAGGTGCTTGGCGTAAGCAGAGATGCAGATGATGCAGCAATCAAAAAAGCATATCGTGCTCTGGCAAAAAAATATCATCCGGATATGAATCCGGGGGATGCCGAGGCCGAAAAGAAGTTTAAAGAAGCTTCCGAAGCATATGCTGTACTGAGTGATGCTGACAAACGTCGTCAATATGACCAGTTCGGTCATGCAGCCTTTGAGGGCGGAGCAGGTGGAGCCGGGGGCGGATTTGGTGGATTTGATTTCAACGGAGCTGACTTTGGCGATATCTTCGGCGATATTTTTGGTGATATTTTTGGTGGCAGCAGAAGAGGCGGTCGTGCATCCAACAGCCCGATGAAAGGGGCAAATATCCGTAAGAGCATCCGTATCACTTTTGAGGAAGCAATCTCCGGATGTGAGAAGGAACTGGAATTAATTTTAAAAGACCCATGTACAACTTGTAACGGAACCGGTGCAAAACCGGGTACATCACCTGAGACTTGTCCAAAATGTGGTGGAAAAGGTCAGGTTGTATATTCATCACAATCTTTCTTCGGTACTGTACAGAATGTACAGACTTGTCCGAATTGTAATGGTTCAGGTAAAATTATCAAGGAGAAATGTACAACTTGTTCTGGAACCGGATACACTGCAAGCAAGAAGAAAATCCGCGTTACAATTCCTGCCGGTATCGATAACGGACAAAGCGTACGTATTCGTGAAAAAGGTGAGCCCGGCGTAAATGGCGGTCCAAGAGGTGATTTGCTCGTAGAAGTAAATGTATCTCGTCATCCGATTTTCCAGAGACAGGATATGCATATTTTCTCAACCGTTCCGATTTCTTTTGCACAGGCAGCATTAGGTGCGGATATTCGTGTTCCTACTGTGGACGGAGATGTTATCTATACCGTCAAACCCGGAACAAAAACAGATACAAAAGTACGCCTGAAAGGAAAGGGAGTTCCTTCATTAAGAAATGCACAGGTAAGAGGTGACCATTATGTAACTTTAGTTATTCAGACACCGGAAAAACTCAGTGCAGAAGCAAAAGAAGCCTTGCGTAAATTCGATCTGCTTGCAGGTAACTCTTTAAAACAGGAAACATCCGAAACCGATAACTCCGAAAAGGGGAAAGGTAAGGGTAAGAAAAAATTTATGGATAAAGTCAAAGAAGCCTTTGAAGAATAGGAGACGAACAATGACATTAGAAGAATGTTATAAAGTATGTGGTGGAGATTATCAGGAAGTATTAAGAAGATTACAAAGCGAAGCATTGATTCGCCGCTTCTTAGGCAAATTTTTAGATGATAAAAGCTACGAACAGATCCATGTTAATCTTGATAAAGAAAATTATTCCGAAGCTTTTCGTGCAGCACATACATTGAAAGGGGTCTGCCAGAACCTCGGACTTGGACATTTGAGTGAATCAAGTATTGTTGTAACAGAATCTCTCCGCAATGGAAAGCAGGATGTCACAGCAGAGATGCTTACAAAACTGGATGAAGATTACAAATTGACTATATCAGCAATCCAGTCTTTATAAATCTTGATTCTAAAATGTGCATCCGCCATGCCAATCAGAATCGTCATTGTCATGGAAAAGAGTCATAATTATAATTTACAAAAACCACTATAGATTTTTGTAAATTATATAATAAGTGCATAAGGAACAGATAAATGTTCCTTACGCACTTATTTTTTTATACCAAAAACCCCATGGTTGAGAGGAAAGGAGGTATTTAGAGGTTTGCCTCATAGTGAACCAATAAGCTTAACTAAGTGACATTGGTTCTGAACAGTTACCTGGACTTTTTAATTAGTAAGAATTCTGATATGATGCGAAGAAGATCAAACTGCAATTCCGCACGAGTTTCCTGTCATGTCCACACTGTTTTTTTTAAACGATTCCATTATCTAAGGAATTCTACAATCTGCTCAAGCTTACGCTGCGCTTCCTGTCGTCCAATCTGATACACTCGCTCCAGTTCCTCCGGATGGCGCTCTACAGCTCCGATATTCAATGCTTCCGGCGGTTGTATTACGAATAGATTTCCGGTTGCCTGCTGTTCATCAATATATTTTAGCGTCTCATTGTATGTAACATGGCGATTGGTAAGAGTATGAATCAGTGCCGGATACTTTCGCAGAGCAATACGCAATATAGGCAGAAGAGAATTGCGTTCTTTTACAAATCCCTTCGGCTGGGTGAGAATGACAATGTTTTTGTTATAACCTTGTTGTTCAAGATATCGGATTGGGATGGAATCGGCCGTTCCGCCATCAGATAAAGACAGATCATTAATTTTAACAACTTTTGATACAAGAGGCATGGAAGCCGAGGCTCTCATCCATTCAATATCTTCAGCAGTTCCCTGTTCGCAGCGGTGATAGACTGCTTTCCCTGTTACCATATCTGTACAGACAACATAGAATTCCATAGGATTGGAAGAAAATGTATGTGAATCAAACGGGTCGAGCTTATCCGGTAATTCATGATAACCAAACTCTTCATTATATAGATTCCCGGTTTTTAAGAGTGAACGTAGACTGACATACCGTGGGTCATTACAGTACATTTTGTTATAACGTATCGCACGACCAATCTGTTTTGATTTATAGTTACATCCAAAAACAGCGCCTGCGGATACTCCGATGGCACCATCAAATGTGATGTTGTTCTCCATAAGTACATCGGTTACTCCGGCAGTGAACATTCCGCGCATGGCACCGCCTTCCATGATTAATCCTTTTTTTATTTCTTTCAAAATGGTATCTTCCTTTACTTTTTGTAATTTAAGATGCCAGGGTCAAAAGGTCTAAATCCACGTGAGCTTGCTCATAAGTGGATGAAAGACCTTGGGACCCACCCCAATATGAGCCTAAAAGTGGGATGCTAATCCCACGATATGCGAATAATTGGGAGGATTGTGGGAGTGCATAGCACGGAACAATCCGCAGGCATCATAGTTGGGGGC
>DAVZKO010000170.1:0-3612 GCA_052272205.1 Schaedlerella sp.
ATTTCTATGGAGCAGATGCTTCTACAGAAGTACAAGTTCCGTTCGACAAGACATCAATTTCTGCAACCATCCTGCGGATAACCCGCAGAGCCATGTTAACGCTATGAATCCGTTTCATAAAAACTAAGAACTGCCTCAAGTGCCTTTTTCAGAAGTTCTGTTTGCTGATTATGCATCTTTTTTATTTCTGCAATATCCTCTTCGTACAATTTTCCGGTTTCATTTGCTTTCCTTGCATACTGATTGAGATTATTACTAATCTTTGAATGCAAGGATATTATCTGATTCAGATCCGGCCACTCAGGAATAATCACATATCCGTTCAATGCCATCTTTCTGATATATGCACTCATGTTTCGAACTCCTGCCTCTTGCATACGGTTATGAAGTATGTCCACCTCTTCCGGTTTGAATTTTACATAAATTCCTTTTGAATACTCTTTCACTTTTCTTTTCCTCCATTTCTTTTCAAATTTGTAATTTTTAGAAATCATTCTTCCGTGGGCAATCGGCAATTTCTAAAATTGGGCAACAAAAAAGCAACCGATATTACTCGATTGCCACTCTGTTACTCTTGCGAAACTATTCCTTTTTCAAAAAATTTGTAAATATTGCCTAAATGCTTTTGTGAACTTTTTCCTTCAAAAAACATTACAAATTGATAATTGACTTTTTGAAAATTATTGTTCTCAAGTTTCTATCAAAATTAGAAAAAGCCCAAACCACAAGGGTTTGAGCTTCATTTGTGCATTCACATTTTCTGTTTTTGGGTATAGAATCTCCGTTGTCAAATATAGAATATTTGTTCGATTTTGTCAAGTCTTAGTTCTTACTGTATATTCTTCTTTTTCTTTTCCGGCAATTCTTCCCACATACTCTCAACCAGTTCACACAAAAACTGCCGATCATCTACATTATCAACCAAAATCATTTCTTTAGCGTCATCATACGGCAGTTCCATCTCGGCATCTGGCATCAGCCTCAATGCCATCGGGACCGGCTTCACCAAAAGTCTGTCATCATATATTCCACCAAAAATCCTTCCACGGTAATAAAGGATGTATTCGCCCATCATTGCCCTGCTGCTGACTTCATCCAGTCCTGATAATTGTTCCATAACAAAATCCAAATACTCTTTTGTTGATGCCATATTATTTTCCTCCACACCCTTAGGCTCTCTTTATCGGATGCCTGATTACAGTCTTCAACTTCTCCGGCGCTACCCTCCTCGCATCGCTCAGATAAATCTCGTGGTGCATTCTCCGATCCGTTATATCCAATGTGTATCCCTGTTCTTCCATAAACCTGTGCATTGCATCTACCGTAACAGGCTCATCGTCATACGCTCCGATATGCATACACTGTACACACAGACCTTCCTCATAGGAAAAAAACTCAGCCTTAGAAAAATCCTGCTTTTTCTTTGCCGTAGCTTTCCTGACAGCCCAGTCGAAATCTTCCATGGTAACAAAATCCGGCAATCGAATAACAGAGATCCACTTAAAATCTTCCTTACGAGCATAATCAATTCCGGATACTCCATCCTGCCACCAGAATCCCTCTAATGGCGGCACGACATAATCGAAATATCCATCAATCTGATGATCTTCTTTTTTACTCATTTTAATCGTAAATGCAATTCCATACAGAAGTCCGATAACCTGCTTGTATTCTCCGTCTGCATCATTTGGATTGCCGCTTCCCCTTACCGCTATATAGTTCATTTTCGGAACAGTTACGATAGACGGTGTGCCTTTCGGCATATAAAATTCTTTATATTCCTTCTTGTAGTCAAAAGCCATATCCTTTACACCCCCTCTAAGTCCTTCTCTTCATAAGGCTTATTCCAGGAACCAATCTCTATCAGATTTCCTTCCGGATCAGCGATATAGCAGGTTCTCTGTCCCCAAGGTTCAAGTTCCGGTTCAAGCACAGATGTTGCACCATTTTCCACAGCCTTCTTGTATGCCTCGTCCACCTCTTCAAAAGTATCAACATATAGCGCTATTTCAGAATGACCATTCAGACCCTTGATATACTCATATCGCCGGTTTGTCATCTTCTCAAAATCGTTCCGTCCATACAGTAAAAAAAGTGTTCCGTCTTTCACAAGATAAACATTGGAAGTATTCTCTTCTTCCTTAATTTCAAATCCGAGAACATCCTTGTAAAAACGAATCATCTTTGCCATATCATCAACAAACAACCCAAAACCGTCTAATCTCATTTTCCTACTCCTCCATAGATTTTTAATATTTCCTCTGCATTCCTGCGAATAATGTCCCGCGCTTCTTCCGGCTCAAGCACCTCTACTTTTGCTCCAAATGTCATAAGCCATGTCACAAGGTTTTCCATATCCGTATAGTCTGCTGAAAAGAGCAGCCTTCCATCGTCCGTTTTTGTAAAGCAGTTCGGTCCAAATTCTTCAACCAGCCGCCACTTCATATTCGGTGTAAAAAGAGCTTTTACCTTTATCCCACCCGGAAATATCTTCTCATTTGACAAATCCGGCATTGGTACATCTCTGCACAGAAATCCACGGTCTGTTTCAACAACACAATCCATACGGTTCAGTTTGAACAGCCTGTAATCTTTACGTTCTAAACACCACCCCCATACATACCAGCTCGACCACCGGAAAACCAGATAATATGGTTCTACCCTTCGGTTGCTCTCTCCGGACGGAGCATAATACTTAAATCGTATGATGCGCCTGTTTTCTATTGCACTCTGTATTACCTCGATCTTTGGAGCAAGAGACCCCTTATACCATGAAGATAAGTCAATCAGCATAGAGTCTCTTCCACTGATGAACTCTGATGATCCGGTCTGGATTTTCTCCATCAGTTGACTGTAGTACCTGCTTCCGCTCACACTGTCAAGACTCCGCAAACCCGCAAGAATCATCTGCATATCTTTGGAACTCAAAATCGTCCTGTCCATACGATATCCATCCATAATACTGATACCACCGCCGGTACCCTGTGCAGTTTTTATAGGAATACCTGCTTTACAAAGGTCTTCAATATCCCGATTTATTGTCCTTCGAGATACCTCAAATCTTTCTGCCAGTTCAGGAGCCGTTGTCTTTTCTTCCTGCAGTAAGATTGACAATATACCGATAAGTCTATCTATTTTCATCGTTTCTTGCACTCCATACATATCATACTTAATTCAACACGACAACTATATGTCATGTTTATTATATCCGCGAAAATTTTTTCTGTAAACAAAAAGCCTACGAACATCAGGTTTTATTCCCAATGTCCGAAGGCTCAATAATATTAGTTGAATTTTCTCAATCCGATAAGCCAAATTAGCCTATGATTCACTTGGAATCATCTGAAAATACTTCAACGCCTCTTCAATCGCTATTTCCTTTTCTTTTGGACATTCCGGCTGTCCGCCCTTCTCAGATTTTGGCTTATTATAGTTCTCTCTTTCTATAATTCCATGCTTCTGCTTTATCTGTGCAATATACAGATTAGATACCTTCATTCCATCATTATGCTCTGCCACATACTTCTTTATCTCCTCATATGTTGCCTTGCTCTCAGCCGCCGTTAAATCCATCTCGTCCATGTCAAGTCTCACATTCACATGATGCTTCGC
>DAVZKO010000171.1:0-3520 GCA_052272205.1 Schaedlerella sp.
TATTACTTATTTATCTCTGCACGTGAAATGCATCATTTCCCGGATATACTGCGCTTGCACCGAGTTCTTCTTCAATACGAAGTAACTGATTGTATTTTGCCACACGCTCAGAACGACTTGGTGCACCTGTCTTAATCTGGCATGTATTCAGCGCAACTGCAAGGTCTGCAATTGTTGTATCCTCTGTCTCACCGGAACGATGAGATGAAATTGCTGTATAACCGGCATTATGTGCCATCTTAATTGCTTCCAATGTTTCCGATACAGAACCAATCTGATTCAATTTAATCAAAATTGAGTTACCGCATCCAAGCTGGATTCCTTTTGCAAGTCTCTCTGTATTTGTTACGAAGAGATCATCACCTACCAACTGAACTTTATCTCCAAGTTCTGCTGTCAGTTTCTTCCAACCTTCCCAATCTTCCTCATCCAAGGCATCCTCGATTGAAATAATCGGATACTTTTCTACAAGCTGTTTCCAATGCTCAATTAACTGCTCTGATGTATAAACAGTCCCTGCTTTTGGAAGTTTATATTCTCCAACTTTTCCTGTCTTCCACTCAGAAGAAGCTGCATCCATTGCAATCTTGAAATCTTTTCCCGGTTCATAACCTGCTTTTTTCACTGCTTCAAGGATGGTTTCAATCGCTTCCTCATCTGATTTTAATGCCGGTGCAAAACCACCTTCATCACCAACTGATGTTGCAAGTCCACGCTCTTTCAAGATTGCTGCTAACGCATGGAATACTTCTGTACACCATCTGAGGCATTCTTTGAATGAAGGAGCACCTACCGGCATAATCATAAACTCCTGTACATCCAGGCCAGATGAAAGTGCATGGCATCCTCCATTTACAATGTTCATCATCGGAACAGGAAGTCTGTTTCCACTTACACCACCAAGGAATCGATACAATGGAATGTCCAATGAAACTGCTGCCGCTCTTGCACAAGCAATCGATACAGCAAGAATCGCATTTGCACCTAATTTTGATTTATCTTTTGTTCCATCTGCCTCAATCATTGCCTTATCAATTGCATATGTATCACTTGCATCCATACCCTGTAATACATCATTGATTACTGTATTGATATTCGCAACTGCTTTCGATACACCTTTGCCGCCAAATTTATCCTTATCTCCATCACGAAGTTCCAATGCTTCAAATTCTCCTGTTGATGCTCCGCTTGGTGCTGCACCTCTTGCTACTGTTCCATCTACCAGATGAACTTCTGCCTCTACTGTCGGATTTCCGCGAGAATCTATAATCTCTCTACCAATTACTTTTTCAATCTCTAAATAATCCATTGTAAGCCATCCTTTCCTAGGGACTCCCTTTGCCTCATGTTCAGGGTATTTGAGACAAAAGGAGCATTAACATGATTTATTCTATTGGTTAGTTATTTCTAACTAGCTGTATCTTAGCAGATTCTCTCAAAAGAATCAAGGGGTTTACTTGAGAATGATTCTCAATTCAACTCGTAGTATTTTCACAATTTTTTATAATTTGTGTTTTCCCTTGCATCTTGATAGCATTTATGCTATCATCAAATTCAACTTGTAATCATGCGGATTACATAAATATTATGAGCTATAAAATTATATTCTATGAAGACAAAAACGGTAATTCAGAAATTTGGAATTTTCTAGAAAAATTACGTGTAAAATCTACCAAAAACAAGAATGCAAGAATACAATATAATCAAGCATTGCTTTATATTGAATTATTGCAACACAATGGTACATTTCTCCCTTGCAATATTACCAAACATATTGGTGAAAATATTTGGGAACTTCGTCCAGGAAACAATCGAATTTTTTATTTCTATTCTGATAACAATACCTTTGTTTTACTCCATAGTTTTCGTAAGAAAACGAAAAAAACTCCAAAACGTGAAATAACAAAAGCGAAATTGGAAAGAGACGATTATTTATCCAGAAAGGAGAACTTATAATTATGAGAACATGGGACGATTATAAAAAACATATTAAAAATGTTGATTCTTATTCCAATAGAACACTTGCAGATATCGAAGAACAGGCTACTATTATTAGTACGATGATTAAACAACGTAACGAACTTGGTCTCAGTCAACGTGACCTTGCATCTATATGTGGTATACCCCAATCTTCTATTGCAAGAATTGAGTCCTTTCAAATAACTCCAAATCTTGCAACGTTATTAAAATTACTCCGTCCACTTGGTTTAAAATTAACAATTTCTAAATAAGACAGGACATTAGGCCTACTGCCTAATGTCCTGTCTTATTTCATACCTCTCCTTGTATTACCTACTTGTTTTCTTCGTCAACGCCTCATGCATCACAACCATCACAACAAGAATAATCAACAGATACACCGGCAGTAAAGCCACAGTAATGTGGTTCGCAATCAGACCGAAAACCGGTGGCATCAGCAACGTTCCCACATATGCACTTGCCATCTGAATTCCGATAATTGCCTGCGATTTATCCGCCCCGAAATGCGCCGGTGTGGAATGAATGATACATGGATATATCGGTGCACATCCAAGTCCGATTACAATCAGACCAGCTAAGGATAAGCTTTGTCCAAATGGTAAAAACATAATCAATATTCCCACTGCAATCAACCCTTGTCCTAACCGTATCATCTGAACATCATTTAATTTCATGGTGATGAATCCACTCAGTGCACGACCAATCGTGATGCCTATGTAAAACATACTTGCAAATGTTGCAGCAGTCTCTGGCGATACTCCTTTATACAAAGTCAAATAACTGCTTGCCCACAATCCTGCTGTCTGTTCCACCGCACAATAACAGAAAAAGCACACCATAATTTCTTTTGCCCCTGGTATTCGGATTACTTCTTTTAACGATAAAGCTTGCGCCGTAACCTCCTGCCCATTTCTGTCTGTAACCTGCGGTCGGTTTTTCCATAATGGAAGACTGAAAATCAAAATCAATGTAAGTACAACCTGCAACACCGATATCACACGATAACCACTGTTCCAGCTCCTTCCATTAGTCAGAACATATCCCATAATATACGGACCTGCTGCCGCGCCAATTCCCCACATACAATGCAGCCAACTCATATGCCTGCTTTCGTAATGTAATGCTACATAGTTATTCAGTGAGGCATCTACACTTCCGGCTCCGAGGCCATATGGAATTGCCCACAGGCATAACGCTATAAAAGAGTGACTTATAGAGAACCCAAACAAAGCTACTGCCGTCATTGCTACACTGATTGCTGTCACCTTGCCTGTTCCGAGCTTTCTGGTCAGGCGATCACTCTGTAAACTGGAAATAATCGTTCCAAATGCAATGATCATGGAAATCGCACCAGCATAGGATATCGACACATGCAATTCCTGATACATTGATGGCCATGCCGCACCGAGCAATGCATCCGGCAGCCCCAGGCTGATAAATGATAAGTAAATGATGATTAAAAGTAATTGAAACATGTTCTTAAATCTGCCACTCAAAATGTGTTGAAATATAGTCAAACACATCGAGAAATTGAAGTCCT
>DAVZKO010000172.1:0-3515 GCA_052272205.1 Schaedlerella sp.
CAATTACTTGCGTAAATTCGATGGAAGTGTCTTATATCCCCATAGCTAAAGCAAGAGGTTTTACGACACACTGGATAAAAACAATATGAAAAAAGGTATTGACAAATACTTTGATAATGATATAATTTGAAAGTCAAAATATTTTAAAACAAAAATAAATGACGAGGAAAGAGAACTATGATAGGAAGAATAAGTGGAACAGGTTCCTACATTCCAAAAGACGTATGGGACAACCAAGTGTTAACTCAGATGGTCGATACCAGTGATGAGTGGATACAAGAACGCACCGGTGTGGCGAGACGCCACATAGCAGGCAAAACAGAGACAACTGCATATATGGCAGCAGAAGCAGCAAAACGAGCAATGCAAGATGCAGGTGTCTCTCAGGAGGAAATCGAGTTGATTCTGGTTGCAACGATTTCTCCGGGAAGGATCATGCCGAGTACATCCTGTGAAGTACAAGCAATGACGGGGGCAATAAATGCAACTTGTTTTGACTTGAATGCGGCCTGTACCGGATTCTTGTTCGCACTGAATACAGCACAGGCTTATATCAGTCAGGGAATCTATTCCAAAGTGTTAGTAATCGGTACAGAGTGCTTATCGAATCTGGTGAACTGGACAGACCGAGGAACTTGTATTCTGTTTGGAGATGGCGCGGGAGCAGTTGTCCTGGAAGCTTCGGAAGAAGGTAGATATGCACAGTTTACGAGGTCTATTGGAAGTGATGGAGATGCATTGACAGTTGAAAGTCGGAATCAGAGACAATATGAAACACGGCCCTCTGCAGAAGAAACATTTATCCAAATGGATGGAAGAGAGGTTTTCAAGTTCGCAGTGTCGAAAGTGCCGGAAGCAATTCGAAGTTTGCTCAAGCAGGAAGGAATGGATGTTGGAGAAATTTCACAGTTCATTTTGCATCAGGCAAATAAGCGAATTGTACAATCTGTTTCAAAAAGATTGAAAGTAGATATGAAGTATTTCCCGACAGATATGGAAGAGTATGGAAACACATCTTCGGCAAGTATTCCGATTTTATTGGATGAATTAAATCGGACGGGAAAATTAGAAAGAGGAACCTATCTTGTTCTTGCGGGATTCGGAGCAGGTCTGTCTTACGGGGCAAGTCTTATCCGGTGGTAACGGAAGTAAGGTGGCATAAGGAAGAAATCTTAATCCTCTATTGTGCTATCAGATGAAAAGAAAAATGTAAATAAAAGGAGATTAAAATCATGATGGAAAGAATTAAAGAGATCGTAGCAGATTCATTGGGAGTAAACGTAGATACATTGACAGCGGAGACAACATTTAAAGAAGACTTGGAAGCAGATTCATTGGATCTTTTTGAAATGGTGATGGCAATCGAAGAAGAATTTGATGTGAAAATCGAGACAGAAGAATTAGAGAATATAAAGACACTTGGAGATATTGAAAAAGAAGTAGAAAAACTGCAGGCATAAGAAAGGCTGCTACAGAATAGCAAGGAAAAGCGTTCCATGAGAGCGAGTTTGTAGTGGGAACAAATTGTAGCGAGAACAAACATACGGGAGGCAATTGATATATGAAAACGGAAATTACCGAATTACTTGGAATCGAGTATCCGATTATCCAAGGTGGAATGGCATGGGTGGCAGAGTATCACCTTGCCGCAGCGGTATCGGAAGCTGGGGGACTCGGGATTATCGGTGCATCCAGTGCGCCGGCTGACTGGGTTCGGGAACAGGTAAGAGAGGCAAAGAAGCTGACGGATAAACCATTTGGTGTCAATATTATGCTGTTGAATCCAAATGCAGATGAAGTTGCAAAAGTAATTGTAGAAGAAGGCGTACAGGTCGTTACGACCGGTGCAGGAAATCCGGAAAAATATATGGCGATGTGGAAAGAAGCCGGGGTGAAAGTAATCCCGGTGGTTGCATCTGTAGCACAGGCAGTCCGTATGGAGCGATGTGGAGCAGATGCTGTCGTTGCGGAAGGTTGTGAGGCAGGCGGTCATATCGGAGAATCTACAACGATGGTACTTGTTCCGCAAGTGGCAGATGCCGTTCAGATTCCGGTTATTGCAGCTGGAGGAATTGCGGACGGAAGAGGCGTTGCAGCGGCATTTATGCTGGGAGCGAAAGGTGTTCAGGTAGGTACACATTTTGTTGTGACAGAAGAGTCGCAGGTTCACGAGAACTACAAAGAACGCATCTTAAAAGCAAAGGACATTGATACAAAGGTGACTGGAAGAACAACAGGGCATCCGGTACGAGCACTTCGCAATCAGATGACAAGAGAGTATTTGAAAAAAGAAGCTGCCGGGGCATCTTTTGAAGAGTTGGAACTGATGACTTTGGGCGGCCTTCGTAAGGCTGTTGTAGATGGTGACGTTGTGACCGGAAGTGTGATGGCAGGTCAGAGTGCCGGTATGGTAAAAGAGAAGATGACTTGTGAACAGCTTATCAGGAAGCTGAACAATGAAGCAGAAAATTTGTTGAAAGGAACGGCAATCCATGGGTAAACTTGCATTTATTTTTCCCGGACAAGGGGCACAGAAAGCCGGTATGGGAAAAGATTTTTATGAAACATTTGACAGCGTAAAAGAAATATATGACCATGCATGTGAATGGCTGGGATTGGATATGAAAGCGCTCTGCTTTGAAGAAAATGAGAAGCTGGATTTGACAGAATATTCACAGCCGGCGCTGGTAACGACATGTCTCTCGATGGCAAAAGTGTTAAAAGATAAAGGGATTGAGCCGGATGTGACGGCAGGATTAAGTCTTGGAGAATACTGTGCAATTGCAACAGCGGGGGCAATCTCTGTGCAAGATGCGATTACAACGGTGAGAAAACGTGGACTTCTTATGGAGCAGGCAGTTCCGGCAGGACAAGGCTCAATGGCAGCGGTTCTCGGAATGACAGCAGAGGAGATCGATCAGGTAGTAGATGCAATCCAAGATGTCAGTGTAGCGAATTATAACTGTCCGGGACAGATTGTGATTACAGGAAAGAAAGCTGCAGTAGAGGAGGCTTCGCAAAGATTACAGGAAGCGGGGGCAAAACGTGTGATTCCATTGAATGTAAGCGGGCCGTTTCATTCAGCTATGTTAAAAGAAGCGGGAGAACAGCTTGCAAAAGCATTGGAAGAGGTTTCGCTCAATGAATTGCAGATTCCTTATATTACAAATGTAACGGCGGAATGTGTAAAGAAAAGTCAGCAAATCAAAAGCCTGCTTGCAAAACAAATTTCATCTCCGGTTAAATGGCAGCAAAGTGTAGAGACAATGATTGCAGATGGTGTGGATACATTTATTGAAATCGGCCCTGGAAAAACACTTGCCGGATTTATGCGAAAAATCGACCGAAACGTAAAGGTCTATAATGTACAGACAGTAGAAGATGTTGAAAATGTGTTACTGCTTACAAAAAACAGAAACAAACAGTAACGAAACGTATGTAAAAATTGCATACATAGTAGAATAGGTAATTGCGAAACTCACTAGCGTTCGTTCGCAATCTTGATTAGAACCAAG
>DAVZKO010000173.1:0-3484 GCA_052272205.1 Schaedlerella sp.
ACATCAGCATCCGGTTCAGGGTAAGCAGCCATTTCTAATTCTATTTCTGCAAGTGCAGCCTGCTCAATGATTCGTGCCTGTTCCATTTCTTCCATATACAGGAGCTCATCAGAGGCTATATTGTCTTCATTTTCTATTGATTCTTCGTAGTCTGGTTTCAATTTATATCATTCCTCATTGCATTATTTTTCAAAAAGTTTCAAAAACACTTCCGCAAAACCACTTCTGTTTCTCCTATTAGTGAAAGGGTAATCTTTTTACAACCAAAAAGATTACTTTGCGTGTTAGTTGATTCTTATAGAAAAAGTATAACATAAAACAAACATATGTTCTACAACTTTTTACGGGAATTTGGTGCAAGCGTGCAGACTCGGAACGAAACAGTAGGAATTATGAAGGGAGGTTTTGCTATGGAATGGTGTCAGTTAGATGCAAAGAAGTGTCTGGAATTTAGCAAGAAGATGGCAGTGCTTAGAAAACTGGTTCGTCTTGGATTGATTTCAGAGAATGAATATATTCTGGCAAAGAATAAGATTATGAGTTCGTATCATATTCTGGAGTCGGAATATTTCAAATCCAATGCAGGAAATAAGGTTGCTTAGCAGCCATAATCAGTATTGGGGAGATGGCGGAGTCTGTGTATGCATGAAAATGTGTATGCAGGCTCTTTTTATGTAAAAAAGATAACAACTCAGGCGTGCTATTCGCAAAGGTTGCTTTGCTTATGACTGAGTTGTTGTATGTTCGTTCATATTTTCATTTTTTAGTATGCTTGGTATGAAGGATAAACCAAGCACAGATTTAAGAAGGAGGATTTTTATGGCAGAAGTAGAAGTTATTAAAGCGGTGGAGGGACCTATACTCCGAAAGAGGGATTATGAGGGCAATCCGCTTGTTATCACAAGACAGAGAGTTGCGGCATATGTGCGTGTCAGCACTGATGGTGACGAGCAGCTTGAGAGTTTCCAGTCCCAGAAGCAGTATTATCAGGACAAGATATCGGAAAACCGGGACTGGGTTATGGTTGGCATTTATGCGGATGAAGCGATTACAGGAACAAAGGTTGATAAGCGTGAACAGTTCCAACGTATGATTCAGGATTGTATGGACGGAAAAATAGATGTGATTATGACAAAGTCTGTATCACGATTTTCCAGAAATACGGTTGATATCCTGCAGTATGTGCGCCTTTTAAAGGAAAGAGGTATTGCAGTGATTTTTGAAAAAGAGAATATCAATACCTTGACGGAACAGGGAGAAATGATGCTTACACTTATGGGAACGCTGGCTCAGAATGAAGTGGAATCCACATCAAAAAATGTGAAGCTGGGCATTAAGATGAAGATGAAGCGTGGAGAACTGATGGGCTTTAACGGTTGTCTTGGTTATGATTATCATCCGGAGGATAAGACAATTACAGTTAATGAAGCAGAGGCGGAAACTGTGCGACTGATTTTTGAATTGTATTTACAGGGGTATGGTACTTATACCATTGCAAAACGACTGGAGGCACTTGGAAAAGTAAATAAAAAAGGTGTGGTAAAATGGACGGACAGCGGTGTCCGAGGCATTATCAAGAATGAGAAGTATAAAGGTGACCTGCTATTGCAGAAAACCATTACCACAGATCCGATTTCCAAGAGACGTATTGAAAATTTTGGTGAAGAGGAGCAGTATTATGTCCGTGACCATCATGAGCCTATTGTAAGCAGAGAGGTGTGGGAGCAGGCAAAAGAAATTCGCTTATCCCGCAACCATCAGTCAGATAAAAAGGCAGATGGAAAGAGAGAAAAGTATACGAAAAAGTATGCATTTTCCAGTATGTGTGAGTGCGGTTTCTGTGGTACGAAGCTGACCAGACGTACCCTTCATAGCAGCTCCAAGTATGAAACACCGGTCTGGTATTGCAGAAATGCAGCCAATAAAGGCAAGCATAACTGTCCTAACAGTAAATCAGTTCATGAAACTATCTTGGAAAATGCTTTCCTTGAGGCATATAAGCTGTTAGCAGGAAGCTTTGATGATGTGATAGATTCCGTCATTGATACGATTGAGGGAATCAGTACGAATGATGAGGATATCGGTAGATTAAAGAAGGAACAGAAAGCTTTGGACAATATGGAGCAGCGCAGAAAAAAGCTTACAGACTTGTATCTGGACGAAGGGATTTCCAGGGAAGCATATGATGAAAAGTATGAGGAACTGACCATGAAAATACAGAAGGCAAAAGAGTCTATTGAAATTCTTCAGGAGAATGTCTCTAATCAGAAGGATGTGGGTAAGAGAATGGCTTCTCTTAAGAAAGCACTTGCTAATGGTGATATTCTGGATGAGTTTGACAGAGTAGTATTTGAAAGTATTGTGGAAAAGGTCATCGTGGGAGAGACAAACGAAGATGGCACAGTAGATCCTTACAAGCTGACTTTTGTTATGAAAGGGAATGGGAACAGTGTTGTTCCTTATGCGAAGGAGTGGTTTAAGGCTGAAAAAAGCACAACAAAGACAGCATAGATTGTGGTATACTATTTAAGGTAGCAAGGTACCTGCTGTTTTATCAGTAGCAGGTGCCATGATATAAAAACATTCATAAGGAGGGCTTGATTATGGCTAATCAGACTGAATGGTTGAATGTTAGTGATGAGATGAAATCAGACGATGAAAGACAGAATTGTGTAGGAATGGAGAGTTGTGAAAGATTGTGTTCTTCTTCATCAGACACTGCTGAAGAGTTGTATTCTTCTTCGACAACCGACGCATGTGGAGACGGTTGTTCTTTTGTCCACACAAAAAGCAAAGAGACATATCGACATTGAAATTACCACTGATGAGCTAGATTTGACATGTGCAGAGGCGAAAGCCACTTATGAGCAGATAAAAGCATATGTGAAAGAAAAACATGGGATGAAGGTTAGCAATCTTTATATAGCACAGGTTAAAAGAGAATTTGGCATTGTTGAAAGAATAAATTATAATGTAGGTGTAGAAGGTCATAAAGTTCCTCAGGTAACTGAGGAAAAGAGAAAAGTGATTATTGATGCATTAAAACATTTTAAAATGATTTAGAGAGGTACAACAAATGAAAAGAAAAATAGTCACACTATTATTAACATTAACAATAGCAACATTGGGAATGACCGCATGTGGTAATACTTCAGAACAAGAAAATTCTTATGAAACAACAGAAGTTACAACTGAAACAGAGCAAGAATTAGAAACTACTGAGAGTAAAAGTTCAGAAGAACCATCAACAGAATCAGGTTCAGCAGGTGATGAATACATCCCAACAGAAGAAGACATGATGATTGAAGATGAAGCTACCCTAGCACAAGAAGCAGAAGCAATCACAGCTGAAGAAGCACAAGCATCAACACCAGCATTTACAGTAGAACCAATGGACAACACAACAATGTATGCTCAGCAGTCAGTAAATTTAAGAGTAGGCCCAGGAACTAACTATGAGAAGGTTGGTAGTTTAAAGACTAAT
>DAVZKO010000174.1:0-3401 GCA_052272205.1 Schaedlerella sp.
CTAATAGGTCGAGGGCATAACCAGAACAGGTGATAGGAACGAGATGGATGATGAAATAAACTTTGTATGTAATTTTCAAGATACATGGAATGAGAGGCAGCACTGGAGACGGTGCTGTTTTTTTGAGTTGAAAGATTCCATATAAAGCAATGTTGCGTATCATTTAAAAAAATATATGCTACGAGCCATCAAAAAGAGCTGCTTTGTGGAGTGATTATAACTTCACAAGCAGCTTTATAAGATATCGGTTTATCCCAGAACAAGAGCTTCACATGACTTTAATATGATTTTGTTTTCGGTCACTGTTTTCCGGTTTAAATTTGAGAGTAATACGTTCATATTTTTATCGGGAAGTGTGAGGGGAAGGTCTTTTTCGCCGAAATTAGTGAGAACCAATACTTTCTGATTATTTGACAATCTGTAAAATGCAAACAGATTTTTTGTGTCTTGGAAAGCCGGTTCAAATGTTCCGTGAACAAGTACCTCTTTCCAGTCAGGAGATTTCCTAAGTGCAATTAGCTTTTTATAGTAGGAAAGAACGGAGTCCGGATCGCTCGACTGGCTGGCTACATTGATTTCGCGATAATTATCGTTTACGCGAAGCCATGGTTTTCCGGAAGTGAATCCCCCTTGTGGAGCGTCTGACCATTGCATTGGTGTTCGGGCATTATCACGGCTGTGCCTAAAGCAGGCATCAAGTGATTGGCTTTCTGAAAATCCTGAGTTTATGGCGGTTTGATATTGATTCTTTGTGTCGATATCATCGTATTCATCAATGCTTTCCATACGACAGTTTGTCATACCAATTTCCTGACCTTGATAAATAAATGGAATTCCACGGAGCAGTAAATTGATGGTTCCAAGCATTTTCTTTCCGGCAGGATTCTGAGCATATTTCGGCAGATAACGGCTTGCACCTCTTGGTTCATCGTGATTTTCGATTATATTCGCAAGAAATGCTTTGTCCTGACAGTCTAACTGGGACTGAATGATGGTACTTTTCCATGCTTCAAAATCTACGGCAGGAGCATCGTACCAGCCATGTTCTCCTTGTGTTAGGATGTGTGGAGCAAAATCAAACATAGTGCTAAAGTATCCGTCATCTCCGACGAATTCTTCCAAATCATCTTTATGCATATTAAAAACTTCTCCAACAGTAAATGCATCATGTTTGGCAAATGTTTTCTCTTTCAGTTCTGTGAGGAAATCACCGATTCCGTGCGTTTCTTCGATCATCTTTGTGCAGGCACACAATCCGTCCGGGCCATCAGCAGGGAAGCTTGGGAAACTCAAATCCTTCTTAATGTTGATAATAGCATCAATACGGAAACCTGCAATACCTTTCTCAAGCCACCAGTTTACCATTTCAAATAACTTCTCTCGAACAACAGGGTTTTCCCAGTTTAAATCCGGCTGTTCTTTTGCGAACATATGAAGATAGTATAAATCGGTGCCATCTACCTTCTCCCAGGTACTTCCACCAAAGTAGGAACGGTAATTGCTTGGAGGGGCATTGTCTTTACCTTTTTCGAAATAAAAATACTGCCCATATTCACTGTTTGGAGCTTTCAATGCCTTCTGGAACCATTCATGTTTGTCTGAACAATGGTTGATTACCAAATCCATAATAATGTCGATGCCGCGTTTTTTGGCTTCTGCAAGTAATGTGTCAAAATCTTCCATGGTTCCGAATTCGTCTGCAATATTGTAGTAATCGGAAATATCATATCCCTGATCTACGAATGGAGACTGGTATACCGGAGAAAGCCAGATCACATCAATTCCAAGCTGTTCCAGATAATCAAGTTTGCTGATAATTCCCTTTAAGTCTCCGATTCCGTCACCGTTGCTGTCGCAGAAACTTTTGGGATAAATTTGATAAGCAACTTTTTCATTCCACCATTTTCTTTTCATTGTGTATATCCTCCTTGAGTTCATGTAACATTCGTTCTTTCTGATTCATTGTTAATCCTTCAGAAAATATAATATTACTGCTCACAGAAAATCTGTGAACAGTAATATTGTATTTGTTATTTTACAGCACCGTTTACTACACCATTAAGAATTTGTTTTTGACAAATAATATAGAAAATCAAAATCGGTAATAAAGCAAGTAAGTATGAAGCAAATGCAAGATTGTAGTTTGTTCCGAACTGTGTCTGGAAAGTAAGCTGTGCCAGTGGCAATGTATTCAATCCGCTTCCACCCATGATTACGAGAGGCGTCATGACATCGTTCCAAGTGCCAAGTGCTGTCAAAACTGCAACCGTAGCATGCATCGGTTTCATGATCGGAAAAATGATACTCCAGTATGTTCTCCATGTGCTGGCACCGTCCACTCTGGCTGCTTCCTCCAGCGCAATCGGGATATTGGTCAGGTATCCGGAATAGAGTAGTACGTTCATCGGCATATAAAAAACAATGTAACACAGAATAACACCTACGATGTTCGCAATGCCCATCTGTGCAGTCTGCTTTACAAGCGGCATCATCAAGATTGCGAACGGAACAAACATTCCACTGACAATATACAGGTAAGAAATTTTATAAAATTTGCTGTGCGCCTTGTTTCTTCCGATAGCGTATCCAATCAGGGAATGAACTACAACGGACAGTACAACTGTGATTACAGTAATCATAACACTGTTTCCGAGAGAACGCCAGAAATCTGTCACCCGCATTGCCTCGGCAAAGTTTGCCAGACTCCATGTCTTTGGAAGGGACAGAATGCCGGAGATACTATTTGTCATTTCGCTCGGCTGCTTGAAGGCAATGACAACGGTCATATATAACGGAAATGCAACTGTAATCAGACCAAGAATTAAGAGAATCGTAACCGGCCAGTTTACACGTTCCTTTACTTTTATATTTCTCATAACTGTTCCTCCTTCTTACCTAAAAAGTTCATCTGCAATACCGAAATCACAACGATAACAATAAAGAATACGACTGCATTTGCACTCTGGAAACCGAACTGTCCGCCGGACATACCATTGTTGTAAATTAAGTAAGAGATAGATTCTGTGCTCTGTGCAGGACCGCCCTTGGTCAATGCCATAATCTGATCAAATACCATAAGGAAGTTTTTCATACATAGTACCATATTGATCGTGAAGAAAGGCATGATCAGTGGGAAGGTCAGGCTTTTGAACTTCGCCCAGCCGGTTGCCCCGTCAATGGAGCCTGCCTCATATACATCCTCCGGAACCGTCTGGAGTCCGGATATGTAGATAATGGTGTTCATTGCGATAGACTGCCATGCACAGACGATGACGATGGCAACCCATGCCCATTTTGTGCTTGCCAGCATACTGGTTCCCTTACCTCCGGCCATCTTGATAAAGGCTGGAAGGATGTAAGTGAAGAAGTAGTTGAAAATGTAGCCGACAACCAGTGCACCA
>DAVZKO010000175.1:0-3247 GCA_052272205.1 Schaedlerella sp.
TTTTTGATTTTTTCTTTTATTTTGTCGCTTTTAATTTGAATGAGAAACTGAAACAGGGTGACAGTATCAAATTATTTTTTTCAGATGAAACGATTGAAAAGTTTTCAGTGGGGAATCACACGGAGACAAAGGCAGTTAAAACAAAGATGCTTCCCATTGTATATGAGGATGAACAAATTTTACTTATGAATAAACCGGTCGGAGTGCTCTCTCAGAAGGCGAAGGATTCGGACGTGTCAGCGGTAGAGATTCTGATTGCGTATCTGATGAAGTCGGATCAGTTGAGCGAAGCACAGCTTCGTACTTTTCATCCATCTATCTGTAATCGTCTGGATCGTAATACGAGCGGGATTCTTGTGGCGGGAAAGACGCTTCCGGCATTGCAGGAGATGAATCGTTTCTTTAAAGAGCGTACGATAGCAAAATACTATCGTTGTTTGGTAAAGGGAAATGTAAAAAAGGGTGCATACATCAAAGGATATCTGGTAAAGGACAAGAAAACAAATAAAGTAAGCATCTCTAAAACGAAATTTGGAGATTGTGTTCCGATAGAAACAGAATACCGTGTGATTGCGAACAACAATGAGGTCAGCTTACTGGAAGTCCATCTGATCACCGGAAAAACGCATCAGATCCGAGCACATCTGGCATCTGTCGGACATCCGATTATCGGGGATTATAAATATGGGGATAAACGAATCAATGATGAGTATCAAAAGTTGTATGGCCTGAAATCTCAGCTTTTACATGCATATCGTCTGGAAATGCCGGCATCAAACGGTGTATTGGCATATTTGGAAGGGAAAACGTTTGTTGCAGAACTTCCGGAAAAATTCGAGACAATCTGTAGAGATAAGGGTGTGATATAATGGGAACATGGAATTCCAGAGGGCTGAGAGGATCGACGCTGGAGGATCTTATTAACCGGACCAACGAACAGTATGAAGAATTGGGACTGGCATTGATTCAGAAAATTCCGACTCCGATCACTCCGGTACAGATTGACAAAGAACACAGACATATTACACTGGCGTATTTTGATAAGATCAGTACGGTCGATTATATTGGTGCGGTGCAGGGAATCCCGGTGTGTTTTGATGCAAAAGAATGCAGTGTGGATACATTTCCGCTTCAGAATGTACATGAACATCAGATTACTTTTATGGAAAAGTATGAAAAACAGGGAGGAATCTCATTTTTAATCATTTATTACACCGCAAAAGATGTATTATATTATATGAGATTTGAAGAAATCAAAAAATTCTGGGAGCGGGCAGTTTCCGGAGGACGCAAGAGTTTCCGGTTTGATGAGTTGAATCCGGAATATGTGATTCGGCAGAAAAACAGGGCGTTTATTCCGTATCTGAATTATGTTCAGAAGGATTTGGATGCAAGGGATTGACATTCACGAGGAAACTTCGTATAATAACGTAAGATTTTAGTGTTTTAGCACGATAAAGTGAAGGGGCAAAGAACTATGGAACAAAAATTACATACACCGGAAGGTGTCAGAGACATCTATAATTCAGAATGTAAAAAGAAACTGGCGGTACAGAACAAACTCCATCAGCTTTTACATTTGTACGGATATCAGGATATCCAGACACCAACCTTTGAATATTTCGATGTATTCCGAAAAGAAATCGGTACGATTGATTCCAGAGAATTATATAAATTTTTTGATAGAGAGGGCAATACATTAGCACTTCGTCCGGATATGACACCATCCATTGCAAGAGCAGTGGCAACATTATTCGAGACAGACAGGGTGCCGGTCCGTTTGTGTTATGTAGGCAATACTTTTATCAACCGTACAAGTTATCAGGGAAGACTCAAGGAGAATACACAGTTGGGTGCAGAACTCATCGGAGATGATTCGATTGAGGCAGATGCAGAGATGATTGCCATGGTTGTAGATGGCATGAAGCAGATCGGACTTTCTGAATTTCAGGTGAGCATCGGTCATGTGAATTTCCTGAAGAGTCTGATGGAAGAGACAAATCTGCCGGAAGAGATCAAAGAAGAATTGTATACCTTGATCTTGAATCGGAATTTCTTTGGAGTAGACGAGGTGCTGGCAGAATATCAGGTCAGCAAAAAGATACGAGAAGAGTTCCAAATCCTGCCGGAATTGATGGGAGGAGTAGAAGTACTCAAAAAGGCAGCTTCCGTAGCGGCAGACAGCAAAGCGAAAAAAGCAGTTGCACGTATGCTTAAGATATATAAGATCCTTGCGTTTTATGGAGTGGAAGATCACATTACATTTGATATGAGCATGTGTGGTAATTATGGTTATTATACCGGGGTTGTATTTAAAGCATATACATACGGAACCGGTGATGCGGTAGTGAGCGGCGGACGATATGACCATTTGATCGAGAAGTTTGGAAAGCAGACACCATCCATCGGATTTGCAATTATCATTGATGAGTTGATGAGCGCGCTCAGCCGTCAGAAAATTGCAGTAGAGACAGAAAAGACGAATTTGATCGTATATACAGATACCACATTGAAGTGGGCAGTTTCTCTGGCAAAAGAATTTCGTTCCAGAGGAAAATGTATGGAATTGATCAAGAGAGAAGAACTCGAATCCAAAGAAATATATGAGGAGTACGGAAGACAGATGCAGGCTGTCAGTCTCATGTATCTCAATGAGGACAGAACAATTACCATGGTGAATTTACGCAGTGGAAAAGAACGCGTAATTGATGTCGCAAAGAAATCGAAACCAGAATCGAATTAAGGAATAGAGGAAACACAGATGAGATATTTAACATTTGCACTGACAAAGGGAAGACTCGCAAAGAAGACATTGGAGATGTTGGAGAACCTCGGAATCACATGTGAAGAAATGAAGGACAAAGATTCCAGAAAATTGATTTTTGTCAATGAAGAATTGAAGTTGAAGTTCTTCCTCGCAAAAGGTCCGGATGTTCCGACTTATGTAGAATACGGGGCAGCGGATATTGGTGTTGTCGGTAAGGACACGATCGTAGAAGAAGGCCGCAAAGTCCATGAGGTTTTGGATCTTGGATTTGGAAAATGTAAGATGTGTGTATGCGGATATGAAAATGCGAAGGAATTGTTACAGCATCATGAATTGATTCGTGTTGCAACAAAATATCCGAATATTGCAAAAGATTATTTTTATAATAAAAAGCACCAGACGGTGGAGATCGTAAAGATGAATGGTTCGATAAGACTAACCAATTCCTTCGGCATGAGCGTAGGTCAAGGGATGGAAAAT
>DAVZKO010000176.1:0-3239 GCA_052272205.1 Schaedlerella sp.
ATGAAGAGGCACTAAGAGAACCGGGCGTGATCGGACTTGCCAATACATTGGTCCATGTTGAGAAAAAATTCCAGGGACTTGCAGACCAACTGCTTGGCAAAACCATCGTGATCGACCATATCGACCATGGAATTGCAATTGCGAGAAAATATAGACAATCTCTGCGTCTGGTAACATTGGAAGGGGATTTGATCAATCCGGGCGGTTCTATGACCGGTGGTGCATTTAAGAATTCCAGCAATCTGTTAAGCAGGCGACGTGAGATAGAAGAGTTTGAGAAACACGTTGTTGTTATCAAAGAGAAGATTGCACAGATGGAAGAAGTTGTGTCATCTATCAAGCAAAACCGTGCAAGATGTTATGAAATCATAGATTCTTTGAAAGAAAAAATACAGGAAGCATCCGTTGTTGAGAATACATTGAAGATGAACATGGAGCAGGTTCAGAATAATCAGAGAGAACTCTTTCAGAGACAGCAGCGTTATCAGAATGAACTGCGGGATATCGAGAAAGAACTGGCAGAGATCCGAGACAACGAGGAGTCTATCCAGATGGAATTAGAAACTTCCGAGAATCTGGAAAAGGAACTGAATGAAAAGATCGAACAGTTACAGCAAATGCTTGAAATGGACAAAGAAACAGAAAACGAACAGCAGCATATTTCTGAAAAAGTACATTTGAACTTTGCAGGATTGGAACAAAAAGAGGCGTTTGTGCAGGAGAATATCCGTCGTATTATAGAGGAGATCAGTCAGTTTGAAGAAGAACTCCGTAAACTGAATGAGAATAAAGGGGATGCTGCGAATGAGATTCGTCTGAAGGAAGAGGAGATTGCGGGCTTACAAAAGACAATCGAAGATTCCAAAGGTCTGTTCGAAGAAATTCAGAACGAAATTACAGAGAAGACGAGACAGCGAGAAGAATTGAGCAGCAAGAACAAGAGTTTTCTTGAAAAAAGAGAAGCTTTGTCACAGCATATGACAGATTTGGATAAAGAAGTATTCCGACTCACCAGCAGGAAAGAATCTTACGAGGAGGCTTCCGATAAGCAGATTAATTATATGTGGGAAGAATATGAACTTACTTACAATCATGCGTTGGAGCTTCGCGATGAGAACATGACGGATTTGTCTTATATGAAACAGGCAATTCAGGAGTTGAAAGGTGAGATCAAGAGACTTGGAAATGTCAATGTCAATGCGATCGAAGAATATAAGAGTGTGTCGGAGCGATACGAATTCTTAAAAACACAGCATGATGATTTGGTGGAAGCAGAAGCTTCACTTGTCAAAATTATTGATGAGCTGGATATTGCGATGCGGAATCAGTTCCGTGAACAGTTCGAGCGAATCCGTAAAGAGTTTGACAGCGTATTCAAACAATTGTTTGGAGGCGGAAAAGGAACGCTGGAGCTGATGGAAGATGAAGATGTTCTGGAAGCGGGAATTCGAATCGTTGCACAGCCGCCGGGAAAGAAATTACAGAATATGATGCAGCTTTCCGGTGGAGAAAAAGCACTGACGGCGATTTCCCTGCTGTTTGCGATTCAGAATTTAAAACCGTCACCATTCTGTCTGTTAGATGAGATTGAGGCTGCATTGGATGACAGCAACGTAGACCGATATGCTCAATATTTACATAAGCTGACGAAACATACGCAGTTTATTGTAATCACACATCGACGTGGTACAATGGCGGCAGCAGACCGTCTGTATGGTATCACGATGCAGGAGAAAGGTATTTCTACGTTGGTTTCTGTTGACCTGGTAGAAGATCAATTAGAAAAAGAAAGAAAAGGGAATTAAAGATGGGAGAGAAAAAAGGATTTTTTAGCAGACTGGTATCCGGTCTGACCAAAACAAGAGATAATATCGTGTCCGGAATGGACAGCATTTTCCATGGCTTTTCTCATATTGATGATGATTTCTATGAGGAATTGGAAGAGACTTTGATCATGGGAGACTTAGGTGTCCACACTACGATGGAGATTATCGAGGATCTCAAAGAAAAGGTAAAGGAGCAGCATATCAAAGAGCCGATCGAGTGTAGAGAACTGCTGATCCAGAGTATTAAAGAACAGATGGATGTCGGAGAGACGGCTTATGAATTTGAAAACCGTCAGTCTGTCGTATTTGTGATCGGAGTGAATGGCGTAGGTAAGACTACAACCATCGGTAAACTGGCAGGAAAGTTCCGTGCACAGGGAAAGAAGGTAATCCTTGGGGCTGCGGATACGTTCCGGGCGGCTGCAGGGGAACAGCTTCGCGAATGGGCGAATCGTGCACAGGTTGAGATGATCGGAGGACAGGAAGGTTCTGATCCGGCAGCGGTTGTGTATGATGCGGTAGCTGCGGCAAAAGCAAGAAGAGCAGATATTCTTTTGTGTGATACGGCAGGACGTCTTCATAACAAGAAAAATCTGATGGAAGAGTTAAAGAAGATCAATCGTGTGATCGACCGGGAATTTCCGGATGCATATCGCGAGACGTTGGTTGTGTTGGATGCCACAACAGGACAGAATGCACTGGCACAGGCAAAAGAATTTAATGAAGTTGCGGATATCACAGGTGTTGTACTGACGAAGATGGATGGAACAGCGAAAGGTGGTATTGCGGTTGCGATTCAGTCAGAACTTGGAATTCCGGTCAAATATATCGGTGTCGGAGAATCCATCGAAGATTTGCAGAAATTTGATGCAGATGAGTTCGTCAATGCATTATTCTATACAAATGAGAAAAAGGAATATGCAGAAGATGATGAATAATCATACATTTTGATTGGGATTTGTGCATATTATAAAGTTATTTTACAAAAAATAGCAGAATATAATTGACATTGAATAAGAGAATTCTTATGATATCAGAAGAAGCAGATGAAAGTTTCGTATTAGAATTTGAAAGAAAATTCAAAACTAAAAGAAAAAAGGTGAGCAGGATGAGTGAGTTAACATTAGAAAAGTTCGAGGAAGCGAGTGAGATTGTAACACGCGTGACGAACCCGACGAAATTGATCAAAAGTGAATATTTGAGCCAGCAGACTGGGGCAAAAGTATATTTAAAACCGGAAAATATGCAGCATACAGGTGCGTATAAACTGCGTGGAGCATATTATAAAATCAGTACTTTGACAGAAGAAGAACGTGCAAAAGGTTTGATTACCGCTTCAGCAGGAAACCATGCACAGGGAGTTGCCTATGCAGCAAAAGCCTATGGATGCAAAGCAACGATCGTTATGCCGAC
>DAVZKO010000177.1:0-3188 GCA_052272205.1 Schaedlerella sp.
CATCTTTCTCCCATTTTTATTAGCAGGTATTGTGATATATCTTTTAGGGGGAGTTGGCTAATTAACTATAAGTATTGTTGCAACTATAACTTTTGATTTGGTGATTTTTTTTACAAAAGCGTAAAACTCTTTTTGCTTGGAAATTGGTGGCAAAATAATGTCTACTTTTAGGACTCCGTTCTGACCAATTGTAGTCATCGTAGCCGTATTCGATTCAGTTATTATTTGCTGTCTAAAAAAATCTGTAGTTGAAAGTACCTGCATAAACTCAGGTACACATTTGCTCAAATCTAATGGCAATCTAATTACATGGCATTCAAACAAGATATTTTTAGGCACATCTTCTGGGACAATTGATGCTTTTCCAATACCTTCTGCGACCAAAGATGATCTACAGAAAAGCATATCCCCATACTGAACCTCGTATTTTTCAATATCTTTATCAGTTCCATTTGTTCGGGGCAAATCTGTCCACTGTGAGTACATTCTGTTTACAATGTAAGCAACCCCCATGACTGAAACATTCCCATCATCAATATAATCATCCCGCTTGGCAAAGAAACCATTTGATACTTTTCCTTTAACAACTTCAGAGATATTAACAATATCCTAGTTCATAGGATTGACTAATGGATCCCCGAACATCTCGACAAATCGCCGTTTTCAAAACTGCGTTCTATACGCAGTCTGATATTAGCGGGAAGGTATCCCACATGATAAGCGACTCCACGCACAATAAGATCGGCAAGATAGCAATCGTCATGCACCTCCGATTTTATTTCCGCGGCCAATGCGTTCAGCTTATCGTCATTTTTAGGATCGAAGTTGTTGGCGTATCTTACCGCATTTTCCAGGACAGACCTTCTCGAACTGCAATATACAAGGCTCTGCCCGTCCTTCCCAACAATTCTGACGATATCACTTAGCTTGCTTCCCTCTGGGATTGTATAGCACAGTTCACGCTCTTTTGTATAGTCATTAAAGAAGTAACCTTTCCGGGAAGGGATATCCAAGTAATACTTGAACTGGCAAACAGGAGCGAACCGAGATGCCAACCTGTTCATCTCGCTAAACTCGCCGCCCGGTATAATTCTCAGATATACTTCCGGATTCGGGATATTCGGAGAAGCCAGTACAATCGTAGGAAGCTGCTGCGTTTTTCGCAGTTGAGTCATTACCTTGAAATAGTATGTGCTTCTGCCGCCACGAGCGGAGATTTTATGCGCCTCATCAATAAAGAGAAAATCGATGTGGATGTTTTCCCGTTCAATCATCATATGGTGCAGGCGTTCAGGCGTCATCACAAAAATGAAATGATGATCCTGCTGTAAAACCAAATCCCCGGCGGCGGTTACGACACGGTAATTTTTCTCTTTCAAGACTTCCTGCAATGCGCCTATCAGGTTGCTCTTGACCTCGTTTATCAAAGCCTTTGTAGGCACAAGGATTGCGTAATTTTCTGTAGAGCCGTTCTTTACCTGCTCCTGCACATAGGTCTGCACCACAAACGATTTTCCCATCGAAGTGGGGCCGGAATAGCTGAAGAACTTCTTATCCATCCCGCGATAGACAATCATCTGATCGTGAAAAAAGTATTCTTCATCTTTTCCGGGAATCTTGTGTTCGTCCTTATCGTATTCATAAAAAATCTGATCAAGCAGATCGGTACTGATATATTCGCCCACTGCCTTTGAGTAAAGCCCGCGAAAATTACCGACAGCGGAAAGGGATGAACCAAGATAATATCTCACCGTCTCGTTCTGCGGGTATAAAAGGCGCAGTAATATAGCTATTTCCTGTCCCCACAGCCTGTCTCTGTCAGCGGTCGGAATATATGCCGATTTGGAAAGCAGGTCAGAAAACCGCAATGCATCCTTGATGTTAACTTCTCTCGGTTTACGCCCTGAACTGAAGAGTTTAATGGAATAGTTATAAAGCAAATCCCCATAAATTTCCTGGAGATATGCGTCCTTGTCTATATCACGATATAACGCTTCCGCAAGAGTGGCGTTTCTTGGAATCTGAATCAATTAGACAACACCCCCTGTCAATAGCTCGTTAACGATACTGACTTTTTCATTAGGGGCATCATTGAACGGCAGTACATAAAAATAGAAACTGTACCCGCTTAAACCGTTTTGCACAATAAGGTCTATGATGTGAGACTGAACTGCAGCGATATCCTTTATAAGCTGATCCTTGACAGCGGTTCGGTATTTCTGGCTATCCGTTTCCGGCTTGTCAAGTTGAATTGTATAACCGAGAAATGCGCCGAATGCCATGTCCGGCTTGTAAGTGCCGCCCTTTTGAGGACGCATCAGTTCAACCATATACTGCGTTGCATCGGGATCGTAAATCGTCCACTGTGTAGTGCTTTCCACCATCCGCAATTCGTCATCCCCATGAGCTTCGATCTTTATGATTTTATCGAAAGCCCGGTCAACAGCAGCCGACAGGTCTCCCACAATATCCGATGCGCCGAAAACAAGCTGATGGAAAGGCTGGCCGGAACGGTCAAGCGACAAGAGATGGATGCCATCGCTCTTGCTGACAATGCCTCGATTATATTCGTCAAGCTCAATTTTGCTCATGATTTTAGGTGCGTCAAGTTCCTGCTCCATAAAAATGAACAGCAGGATTTCACCGAGAACATTCCCGGCGTCCGCTCCGTATTTCTGCATGAACTTTAACATCGCCCTTGATCCCACAGCGGTATTGTTTTTTGTCATCTCGTTTATTCGCTTTATCTGCGCCCGTGAAAAAACATAGCTGCCGATGTTGTTTATGATAAAGTCTTTCAAATCACGGAATCTTAATTTGCAGTTGTTCGGATCAATGTAGAAAACGCAGGCCTTGGACGGATTGCTCATGCCGGATATCGTCATGTCCGTTGCCTTCTTGAAGATGCGGTCGAACAGCGGGTCCTTCAGCGTCCTCTTTAACGGGGAAACTTGGTCCTGGTCGACAAGAGGACTGATAAAATAAATGTTTTCGCCGGACCCCACAAATCCGTTCTATGTATCCCGCTCCGATTTCTCTGATGTTCGCACCGAGTTTATCGTTCTCGGTGCTTATGATTGCGTAGGTAACGACATTAGCGAGAAGCGCCGACTCATCAAAGGACTCATAGTTCAGAATGTTATCCTTCTCAAAGATTGTCCCAACTTGGATTTGGCGAAAGAAGAGGT
>DAVZKO010000178.1:0-3178 GCA_052272205.1 Schaedlerella sp.
TGGCTATTGGGGAAGAAGTGCAGTTTCTGTAAATGGTTCACGTGGTAGCGTGATAAATACGGCTGAGGATTTCAGAAAGTAGCAGAAGGCTTTGGTGTGTTTGGTAACTATACAGAAACTGCTGCTGGAACTACACCTACTTATGGTAACAACTGGTTTAATAACCAGAAGGTTACTTATCAAAATTCTGCGTGGACATATACTCCTCTTCAGTATTGGTTACCACAAGGCCATATTGATTTCTTGGCGTATGCTCCTTATGAAGATGGAAAAACGTTAACAAATAATTGTATTGATTTTACTGTTGCAGGTAAGGTTGCTGACCAGAAAGATTTGTTGTGGGCTAATGCTAAGGATCAGACTAAGGCAAACGCCTCTGGTGCAGATAAAAAAGTGAAATTCAAATTTAATCATGCTTTGTCTAGACTTGGTTATACTGTAAAGTTAAAGGAAAATTATACAGGTACAACCATTAAGTTGACAAAAATTACATTGGCAGGATCTGCTGATGGAAAAGAAAAAGCTTTCTATACAAAGGGTACCATAAATTTGTCTAAGACTTCTTCTACAGGTCTTTGGACAACATCAACTTCTGATGCTAAGCAGAATTTTGATTGGTTCTCAGGAGAAGCTCAGACATTAGCTACAACTCCTGATTATAAAAATCCTAATACAGATTATTTGTTTGTAATTCCACAGGATTTCTCTGCTTCAACATCTGATAATCTTTATGTTATCGTAGAGTACACTATAGAAGGCCCTAACGGTGTAACGACACCAATGAAAAATACGGTTTATACGCAACTTAAAAAGAACTTCGAGCAGGGCAAGGCATATACTATCAACTTGACCATTGGTCTGACTCCAATCGAATTCGATGTTGAGGTTGTTACTGGTTGGGCAGATGGTGATAAAGAAGATATTACCTGGGATTAATCGTATCAGATAAAAATAAAGAATTAAAAAGTATCATAAGATGAAGTTTCTTCGTTTAGCCTTTTATGTTTTGATAGCACAGCTGGTATTATCTGGTTGTGCCGGCGAAGGCGTGGAAGAAACTTCATCTTCTTCATCTTCTGAAATCAACTTTGATGCTTATCTGGGTCGGAATGCTTCAACCCGTGCTGGAGAAACCAATATTACTTCTCTCAAAGGGACGGATTTTAACTCCGGATTTGGTGTCTTTGCAAGATACAAACATACTGATGGGACAATCTCATCTCTGATGGATAATGAACACGTAACCTGGAAAAGAGATTGTTGGAGATATACAAATACCCGATATTGGCCAGAAAAGGGTTCTGTGAATTTCTATGCCTTTGCGCCTTATCTTGGAATCGTAAAACTGGTAAACAAACCTGATAGTAACGATGCCAATCCAACTTATATAGAGTTTACTTCTTCAGCGTCTGTAGATTTGGTATGGGGAGCACAAAAAAATAAAACCGCCCCAACATCTCCGACTGACAGTAAAGTGAAATTTGAGTTTAAACATGCTTTGGCTCGTTTGGCATTTGATATCACAGCCAAACCGGAATTAGAGGAAAATGGTGCTGTGATAAACGTTAAAGAGGTGAAACTGTATGGCAAAACAGAAAATGAAGGTGCCTTTGATATCAATGGCTATCTGAATCTTGAAGACGGAAAATGGTTTTGCGTCACGGATGAAAATACTAGAACGGTCTATACTTGGACACCAACTGGCGCAGAAGATGGAACCAGCTTTAAGTTAACTGCACCTCAGTTAGACCATACATGTGAAAAAATAGAAAATGATTCCAATTCTTATCTCTGTATAATCCCTCAGGATAAGTACCGATCGTTTAATCTGCAGATAACTTATACGGTACAGCAGGGAACTTTTAAGGAAGAGGTGACGGTAAAGAAGGATCTGAAGGATCTGAAACCAGTTTATTCTCCTTTTACGTTTGAAAAAGGAAAGGCGTATGTCTTTCATTTGAAACTTTCACTTGATCCTATCGATTTCAACATATCGGCTGATGTCTATAAATGGGATGAAGTGAAAAATGAATAATGTTTTTTATAAGGATAATCGAGAATATGAAGCGGAATATTTATAGTAAGTTATGGATGATTTTCTTTGTCTTGATGGGTGCAGCCTGTACCAATCAGGTGGAGGATGCTATTCCTGTATCTGATCAGCCTATTGAGTTTTCCGTGCAATCAGATTGGAAGGAAATTCCCAATACTCGCACGAATGATGGTAGAACGCAATTTACCAAAGGTGATTCGATTCAGATTTTCGGCTTCCATAAGTCTTCTTCTGGTGAGGTTCAGAAGTTTATGTATCGTGGTGTAGGTGAGCAGGATAGAGGTCAGATAGTAGAATATGATAGTATAAACTGGAATTATTCACCCAAGCGTTTCTGGCCTAAAAAGGGAAAGCTAGATTTTTATGCCAGTTATCCACATTACTCTGTTCTCAATGACGAAAAAAATCATAAGATGACTTATGAGCAGACGGTCAATCCTTTGCAACTTGATCTGTTGTGGGGCGTATCTACCGGTCATGATTGTACAACAGATCGTAGCAGCAACGTAGTAATCACGATGAAGCATGCCTTGGCTAAGGTGAATATCACATTTGACTCCTCTTTGGGTGATATCAAGCAAGCTAAAGTTTCGGCTTACAAAGCTGGCTATTTCTCAGAAACCGATACACAGGGAATCCCTCTTTGGAATGTTGATACAACGTCTATCCAGAATGATACCATTACTCCTTATCAAGACCAGACGAAATTTGGTGATGCTACCGTATTTATCTTGCCAGATAAGATTACGGGACTCATACTGACAAAGCTTGATGGGACAGAGATTGATGCTTCTGAAGAAATCAAGGAATATACGTTTAAAGCAGGAAAGGTATATAATCTCAGGATATCAAAAGGAGTACAGAAGAAGAATACAAATACCCGTTCTATAGCTATGTCTGTCCGTTGTGTTTCGGAAAAGCGAAAAAATAACCCGAATGCGGCAAGTTCTCAATAGAAGTGCAAAATTTTGAAGATTTTAAAAGACTTTATCCACTTTCAAAGACTTTGCGCTTTGAAAATACGTGCAGCTGATGGTAAAATGCGATTAACGAATGTTGCTGATACTGGGTTCCGTCTTGTTGGCGACAATGCCGCCTCTGGTGATTACTTTGCCGGTTGCAACT
>DAVZKO010000179.1:0-3177 GCA_052272205.1 Schaedlerella sp.
GAACGATCAAACAGGAGCATCCGAATGCAAAAGTAGTCTTTATCGGACCATGTGCGGCGAAGAAACTGGAAGCTTCCAGAAGAACTGTACGAAGTGATGTCGATTTTGTTGTAACATTTGAAGAATTGCAGGCGATGTTTGATGCAAAAGGAATTGATCTGACACAATATGAAGCAGAGTCGTCATTCCATGATGCAACCGGAGCAGGTCGCGGATATGCGTGTGCAGGCGGAGTCGCTGAGGCAATCGAAAAGTGTATCAATGAATATTATCCTGACGTAGAGGTCAATATTGAACATGCAGAAGGTCTGGCAGAATGTAGAAAAACTTTACTTCTTGCGAAAGCAGGGAAGATGAACGGATGTCTGATTGAAGGTATGGGATGTCCGGGTGGATGTATCGCAGGTGCAGGTACCAATATTCCGATTCCAAAGGCGAAAAAAGATCTGGCGGCTTATGTGAAGAACTCAACCAAAACACTTCCGTCGAAAGAGTTGGAGAATATCGAGTTAAAATAAGAAAATGCAGAAGCATTTTCCGGATAAAAAGCAAAAAGTATGAGAGAAGCAGACATGGGAGTGAATAAGAAGAAGGCAATTGAGACTGTTCCGTCCTATGTCTGCTTTACATTTGAAAAATGCTATGTTATTATATGAAATAGTATGTTTTTAATTTACAGGAGGAGAAGGCAATGCAGCCATATGGAGTAAACCAGTTAAGAAAAATGTTTTTAGAGTTCTTTGAAAGCAAAGGACATCTTGCGATGAAGAGTTTTTCACTGGTGCCTCATAACGATAAAAGTTTGTTACTGATCAATTCAGGAATGGCACCATTAAAACCATATTTTACAGGACAGGAGATCCCACCGAGAACACGTGTGACAACATGTCAGAAGTGTATCCGTACAGGTGATATTGAGAATGTTGGTAAGACAGCACGCCACGGTACATTTTTTGAGATGCTTGGAAACTTCTCATTTGGAGATTATTTCAAAGAGGAAGCAATTGCATGGTCATGGGAATTTTTGACAGAAGTAGTTGGATTGGATCCGGACAGATTGTATCCATCTATCTATGAGAATGATGATGAGGCTTTTGATATCTGGAATAAAAAGATGGGAATTCCGGCAGAGAGAATTTTCAGATTCGGTAAAGAAGATAATTTCTGGGAGCATGGTTCAGGTCCTTGCGGTCCATGTTCAGAGATTTATTATGACCGTGGAGAAAAATACGGATGCGGTCAGCCTGGATGTACAGTAGGTTGTGAATGTGACCGTTATATGGAGATCTGGAACAACGTATTTACACAGTTTGATAATGATGGTAACGGCAACTATTCCGAATTGGAACAGAAGAATATTGATACCGGTATGGGACTGGAGCGTCTCGCAAGTGTTGTTCAGGATGTCGCATCTATTTTTGATGTAGATACGATCAAGGCTCTTCGTGACCATGTATGTAAGCTTGCAAATAAAGAATATGGAACAGATTATAACAACGACGTGTCCATCCGTGTTATCACAGACCATATTCGTTCGGTAACGTTTATGATTTCGGACGGAATCATGCCTTCCAATGAGGGACGCGGATATGTACTTCGTCGTCTGCTCCGTCGTGCATGTCGACATGGCAGATTGCTTGGCATCGAGGGCAACTTCCTGCCGGAACTTGCTGAGACTGTAATTGCCGGTTCAAAAGACGGATATCCGGAACTGGAAGAAAAGAAAGAATTCATTTTGAAAGTAATTGCAAAAGAAGAAGATCAGTTCAACAAGACGATTGACCAGGGACTTGGCATTCTGTCAGACATGATTGCTGATATGGAAAAGAAAGGTGAGAAGACATTGTCAGGAGAGGATGCATTCCGTCTTTATGACACATACGGATTCCCACTGGATCTGACAAAAGAGATTCTGGAAGAAAAAGAACTTGATGTTGACGAAGATGGTTTCCATGCAGCAATGGAGATTCAGAGAAAAACAGCACGTGATGCACGTGAAGTAACAAACTACATGGGAGCAGATGTGACGGTATATGAGTCAATTGATCCAAGTGTGACAAGTAAATTCGTTGGATATGACAATTTGACATATGAATCGGATGTGATAGTGCTGACTTCTGATACAGAGTTGGTAGATGCTCTTTCTGATGGGGAGAGAGGAACTGTATTTGTAGAGGAGACACCATTCTATGCGACAAGTGGTGGTCAGGAAGCTGATACAGGTGTGATCCGCACAGCAGACGGAGAGTTCAAAGTCGAAGATACGATTAAGCTGTTAGGTGGTAAGATTGGTCATGTCGGTGTTGTGACAAAGGGTATGATTAAAGTCGGGGATAAAGTTTCTCTCGAAGTAAATGCAGAGAAACGTGCTCTTTCTGCACGTAATCACAGCGCAACTCATTTACTTCAGAAAGCACTGCGTACAGTACTTGGTAATCATGTAGAACAGGCAGGTTCCAGTGTAAATGAAGACAGGCTTCGTTTTGACTTTACACATTTCTCTGCAATGACAGCAGAAGAGTTGGAACAGGTTGAGAAGATTGTAAATGATGCAATCCAGAAAGCGCTCCCTGTTGTGATCAAGAATATGCCAATCGAAGAGGCTAAGAAAACAGGTGCACAGGCATTGTTCGGAGAAAAATACGGTGATGTTGTACGCGTTGTAAATATGGGGGATTTTTCAATTGAGTTCTGTGGTGGTACTCATGTAGCAAATACTTCAGAGATCATGGCTCTTAAGATTGTATCTGAGTCTGGTGTTGCAGCAGGTGTTCGTCGTATTGAGGCTTTGACATCCGAAGGATTGTTAAAATACTATAGTGATTTGGAAAATAAGCTTCGTGACGCTGCAAAACTTCTGAAGACAACACCGGATTCTGTATCTGAAAAAATTGCTCATCTGCAGGCAGAGAACAAGTCACTCCACAGTGAATTGGAAAGCTTAAAGAGCAAGATGGCACAGGATGCAGCCGGAGATGTGATGGATCAGGTAAAAGAAATTGCAGGTGTCAAACTTCTTGCAGCAGAGCTGGATGGCGTAGATATGAATGGTCTGCGTGATTTAGGAGACCAGATGAAAGAAAAGCTCGGTGACGGAGTGGTTGTACTGGCTTCTGGCAATGATGGAAAAGTAAGTCTGATGGTTATGGCTACAGACGGAGCGATGAAGAAAGGTGC
>DAVZKO010000180.1:0-3128 GCA_052272205.1 Schaedlerella sp.
TAATTTATGTGACGTGCAATAGCTGTAAATGCAGGCAACGATTTCTGCAATCCAGAATGCATACCAGCCATGTGAAATGCCAGAGATTTTTATGAAAATCAAGAGGCAGGGAACTAATAAAATAAGTTGCCTTATAGCAGCACTAATCATATTAATGATACCGTTTCCGAGTCCGGAAGCAAAATATCCGCACAGAATTGTAATTGCAGCCATAACAAAGGATACGGAGATGATTCGCAGTGCCGGAATACCGAGAGTCAGCATTTCCTGGCTTGCGGAAAATAATTGTAGTAACTGTCCGGGAAAACACCAGAATATAACGGTTCCGCATAAGGCAATGATAGCTCCGGTAGGAAGTAAGACGATCCATGTCTCCTGTACCCGAAGATATTTTTTATCGCCATAATTATATCCAACAATAGGAATAGCAGCCTGTCCAAGACCATTGATCGGCATCATCAGGAAATTTTGCAATTTATAGTAGACACCGAAAAAAGCAACTGCTGTTGCAGAAACAGGCAGGAGAATACTGTTTACGGCAAATGTCATAATGCTCCCGATAGCCTGCATAATGATTGTTGGAAGCCCCACCCGGTAAATATCGGAAATATCCTGCCATCTGAAATGATAGTTCTTCAGATGTACATGAATGATCGGATTTCGGAAACGATTAAACAATAAAGCTGCGATGGCACCAACCATTTGCCCAATGACAGTTGCGATTGCTGCACCACGGATTCCCATTGCAGGGCAGCCGAGCAGACCGAAAATCATAATGGGATCAAGAATAATGTTCAAAACAGCACCTATGATCAGAGAAATCATAGATAAGATGGTATCTCCAACAGCCTGTAGCAGTCGTTGCCCATAAGTTTGCAGAAAAATTCCCCAGCAATACACAAGATTAATGGAAAGATATTGTTTACAGAGAGTCTGCAGTTCTGAATCTGCAGCCATTTTGTCAGCAATTGCATCGGACAGAAAAATACCAACTATAGAGAAGATAAGTGATGTAAGAATCATCAGGAAAAGTCCGGTTGTAGCAGCCTGACATGCTTCTTCGGTTTTATGTTCCCCAATTTTTCTGGAAAGCAGGGCATTTAAGCCTACTGCAGTGCCGACACCTACGGCAATCATTAAGAATTGAATGGAATATACCAGAGATGCAGCGGTCAGGGCCGTTTCAGACAGTCTGGCTACAAAGATACTGTCAACAATGTTATAGAGTGACTGTACAAGCAAAGACAGCATCAGGGGAACAGCCATCGTGTACAGTAAAGGACGGATCGGCATTTCTGCCAGTTTGTTTCTGGAATTCATAAGACCTCCTTATGGCATTGCAAAAAAATAAGCGTGAAATCTGTAAGGACAAGCAAATCCTCATGATTTCACGCTTTTACAAGCCGGCTTTTGTTGCGATTTTTATTTTCTTCTGGCATATTATAAACGAAAAAGAAGAGAAAATGCAAGAAAAATTTTGTTTGACTTTTGGAAAAACAGGAAATATAATAATCACAAACGAGTAGCAAGTAAGCGTAAATCCAGTTTACCTGCTACTCGTTTTTTCTTGTAAAAATTATATATTTACCATGAAAAAGTGTGTAGCCTGTCAGCGTAAGTCCAACTTATATGACTGCTACATACTTTTTTATGGTTAAAAAGCAAAAAAAGGAGGAGTAAAAGCAAAATGGCAGAAAGCAACAAGATGAAAGACATGCCGGTAAATAAGCTGATGATTCAGATGGGAATCCCAATGATTTTGTCCATGGCATTACAGGCGGTTTATAACATTGTAGACAGTGCATTTGTAGGAAATATGAAAACGGGCAGTGAAGCGGCACTAAATGCATTGACCTTGGTATTTCCGGTACAGATGCTGATGGTTGCAGTGGGAATTGGAACAGGCGTAGGAACCAATGCATTTCTTGCAAGGACACTTGGTCAGGGAAACAGTAAAAAAGCAGCAAAGGTAGCAGGAAATAGTCTGTTTCTGGGGGTGATCATTTATGCAGTCTGTTTGCTGTTTGGTATATTTGGAGTGAAAGCATACATTTCATCTCAGACCGTAGATGCAGAAGTGCTTGAAATGGGAGTCAGTTATCTGAGAATATGCTGTGTGATTTCTTTCGGAATTATCTTCTTTTCCTTATTTGAGAAATTACTTCAGGCAACAGGACGATCTCTTTATTCCACAATCGGACAGGTGGTTGGTGCTGTTGTGAATATTATTCTTGATCCGATTATGATCTATGGTATCGGGCCGGTTCCGGAAATGGGTGTAAAAGGTGCAGCTTATGCGACAGTAATTGGCCAGATAGCATCCGCAGTTTTACTGCTTATCTTTCATATGAAGTTGAATAAGGAATTTGAGCATGATGTGAAATACATGAAACCGGATGCAGGTATTATAAAAGAAATTTATGCAATTGGACTTCCGGCGATTATTGCACAGGCATTGATGTCTATCATGGTTTATGTAATGAACCTGATCCTGAAATTTAATCCGTCTGCACAGACAGCATATGGCCTGTTCTATAAGGTACAGCAGTTTGTTCTGTTCCTTGCGTTTGGACTTCGAGATGCGATCACTCCGATTATTGCATTTGCTTATGGAATGAGAAGCAAGAAGAGAATCCAGGATGGAATCAAATATGGTCTGATCTATACGATTGCATTAATGATTCTGGGCATTGCAATCACAGAGATTTTCCCTGGGGGATTTGCGACGCTGTTTAATGCAGGGCAGTCAAGAACATATTTTATCAGTGCAATGAGGGTGATTTCTTTAAGTTTCTTGTTTGCCGGAATCAATGTTGCTTATCAGGGAATTTATCAGGCACTGGACGGTGGAGTGGAATCGCTGGTTATATCACTTCTGAGACAGCTTGTAATTATCTTACCGCTGGCTGGAATTTTTTCTATATTCGTTAGAAATGGTCAGATGGGAGTTTCACTGATCTGGTGGGCATTTCCGATTACCGAAGTGGTAGCGTGTCTGGTGGGATATGTATTTTTAAAGAGAATCAGAAAAAACAAAGTGAGTGTTCTGGAGTAAGGAGGAAGCAGAGATGGCAAAAAGAATCATTACAATCAGCAGAGAATTTGGAAGTGGTGGACGTTTTATAGGG
>DAVZKO010000181.1:0-3109 GCA_052272205.1 Schaedlerella sp.
GTCTTGCTGGTAGGTGTACCGTTATAGCTCAAAACCAATTCACAGTTAGGAAGAACCTGCTGCTGAACCTTTTTCCAAGCCTTTAACTCATTGAGCGTGTCAGCGTCAATATAAATTGTGCGAATACTGGCTTGTGTCTTTGGTTCAACGAATTTATAGTCCGTCATGGTTTTGTAGTACAAGGTTTTTGTTATGCTTAACAGACCAGTTTCAAAATCAATGTCCGACCAGTGCAAGGCAGCCGCTTCACCGATACGCATACCCGTCATAAACAGTAGCCAGAATGACATAAACAGGTAATGCTCGTAGTAGTCACCCTTGTACAGTAAGGAAATTACTTTCTGAAATTCTTCCAGCGTCCAGAAGTCTACTTTAGTTTTCTTGCTTTTGATATTTCCAATCATTCGTGAGGGATTCTTTTTCGCAATTCCAAGAACAATCGCCCTGTCAAATGCGATAGAAAGCATACCCTGTACGATGCGGATATAATTTGGACTAAATTCTTTTGCAAGTTTTAGCTGCCAGTTCTGAACATTGATAGGCTCTATTTCATCAGTCGCCATTTTATAAAAATACGAAAAATGCTTCTTGATGGTAGAGCAGCGATTGATATAAGTGCTTTCCTTTACCTGTGTTTTATACCAAGGAAGATAAATTTCTTCGATAAACTGTTGAAAAGAAATCTTTTTCTTTTTCTCGGTCAGTTCTTCGGTAGAAGATAACACCAGTTTTGAGTATTCTTCCCTTGCTTCTTTTTTTGTTTTAAATCCACTACGGTATTTCTGTATCTGTTTTCCAGTAATAGGATTGTAGCCTAGATTGGCTCTAAAATAATATGTTCCGTTATTTGCTTTCTTAATAGGGTCTTTTGCCATGATTTCACTCCTTACATAATATGCAAGAAGTACAATCAATCTTGTTTTTCTGATAATGTTATTCCCAATAATTCTTCAACAGCTTCTTTGGGTACTCTGTCTAATTTTCTTGACTGATAGTAAGTATGCCCTTTAGCAATCATAAGTTTTTTTGATTCTCTTATGATGTCCGCTGCAAAAGAAGTTCCATAACCTAGTGCTATTAAATCTTTTTTTGTTACAGTAATCATAGTCCTCCTTTCCATAGACTAGATAAGGAAACCTCAATATCTGTCTATCATTATATCAAATTACAGGCAAAAAAGCTCTATTAAGATAATTGTTTCTTGCAAAATGTTGATTTAAGGTGTTATATAAGCAATCAGATGGCTTCGGCAAGCTCCACAGGACTTTCACCTTTCCCATTCTGATGGGTGAACCGTGTCATACGGGTGTATCATTATTCAGATATACAGGTCATGGCTAAACGACCATTCCAAAAGTCGCTCACAGATCATTGCATGAATCGCTCACTTTGTTTTGAAAGGTCATGGCGTACAATATCCGCTGGCTCGCTGCATATCAAACGTATCTGATTGCTTTATTCAGTTGTCAACGAATCATGAAAGCTTATCTCAGCCTATAATGAAAATAGGATACTGACTCCACTACTTTTTTCACTTCTCTTTTTGCCTTACAATAGTCTTAGGCAGGATTAAGTTTGATTGCACCTTGGAGGATTTGCACCCCGTTTGTCAACGTAAATGATTTGCCCTTGAGCACAGCATATTGTCGCACCTTTTATGAATAGCACGAGTAGCAAAGTCCGTATTATCTCGGGCAAATCTCCTGCCAATTCTATAGTAAAGGAGTTGTTCTGTATGAAAGACCTTCTGGAAATTTCCTGTGGACTGGATGTCCACAAAGAAAAAATTGTTGCATGTATCCTGACTGGTCCTCTGGGCAAGCCAACCCGTTCTGAAATCCGTGAGTTTTCTACATTGATTCCGGATATGATAGCATTACGGCATTGGATCGTTTCTAAAAACTGCCATCATGTAGCTATGGAAAGCACCGGTATCTATTGGATGCCGATTTATGAAATACTGGAGGATGCTTTCTCTGGTGACATTACTCTGCTTGTTGTAAATGCACGCCATATGAAAAATGTTCCTGGCAAAAAGACCGATATGCGGGATTCCGAATGGATTTCCACCTTGCTTCGCGCCGGACTTTTGAACGGAAGTTTTATTCCCGAAAAAAGAATTCGGGAATTCCGCGACCTAAATCGTTACCGTAAGAGTGTCATCCGCGATATTACATCACAGAAGAACAGGATTGAGAAATTTTTACAAAGTTCCGGCTTCCGTCTATCATCCTTTATTTCTGATATTTTTGGCGCTTCGGGTAGAAACATCATTCTGCATTTAATTGAACATGGACAGATTGATAAAACTGCTTTAGATTCTTGTCTCAAAACCAAGACCAGAAACCGTATTGATGAAATTCTCATGTCCGTGAACGGAACACTGTCAGAACACCAAAAGGCATTTTTAAGGATTCTCATGACTCATTACGATTCTTTAAAGAAACATCTTGCTGAAATTGAAACGAGTCTCGAGGAAGATATGGCTCCATTTGCCCTGCAGGTTGAGCAGTTGAATAGCATCTATGGAATAAGCACAACTGCTTCCTGTGCAATTATTGCTGAAATCGGTATTGATATGAAGCCGTTTAAAACTGCGGAACACATCTGCTCATGGGCCGGTCTGTGCCCAGGTAATAACGAAAGTGCTGGAAAACGAAAAAGCACCTCTGTCACAAAAGGCAATCCTTACATAAAAAGTATGCTCTGCGAAATTGCCTGGGTGATTGCAGGGAAACGCAACACTTATCTTTCGGCATGGTACTGGAGAATCAAACAGAAAAAAGGAGCCAAAAAAGCGATTGTCGCACTTGCCCGAAAACTTCTTGTCATCATCTACACAATGTTAAAACAAGGAACTCTATTTGACGAATCCTGTTTTGAAACAAGACGTAAGCACTGTGAACAAAAACAGCTTTCTCGTTATATACGGGAATTGGAAAAGCATGGTTATCATGTGGAAGCTCAAAGCTAGCCTTTCTTAAATACGATCAATATCTCACTACAGGCAGCCAATACTGTGACTGCTTTATAGTGATGCTTTCATAATTGTTGAAAACATTTGTTGTCAAGGTTCAGTTTTTTGCTACGAGTTTTATTTTCGTAGCAA
>DAVZKO010000182.1:0-3097 GCA_052272205.1 Schaedlerella sp.
AGCTTCCAGGCGAAAGTTATACACTTTGTGATTATAAATACTTTCTTAAAGTTCCAGATAATTACCACCTTGAGTATGATGCCCACTACTACTCTGTATTGTATACCTATAAAGGGAAGCCTGCAATTCTTAAGGCTACAATGACGGAGATACGGATCTGTGATGAGTATAACCGGCTGATCTGCCGCCATCCAAGATCTTACCGTGATTTTCCTCTTTACATTACAGATGACAATCATATGCCTCCAGAACACCTGTATTACAAGGAAGTGAATGCACATGACGGAGCTTATTACAGACGGTGGGCATCTGTTTATGGAGAATCTATGGTAACTCTTATTGACAGGATACTCCGCAGTTCCAAACATGAGGAACAGGCATACAACAGCTGTGCCGGTGTACTCCATTCCTGTAAAGATGTTCCTCACAGGCTGGTTCAGGAGGCTGCTGAGAAATGCGTAGAAGCCAATGCCTGCAAGTATTCTTATTTCAAGAAAGTACTTAGCATGGTTCAGAATAATCATTCCAGCAGCGCTATAAACGGAACCGGAAAACTTCCTTCCCATACAAACATCCGTGGAAAGGAGGCATACAAATGAGTTCATCCCATGACATTACATTAACACCTCAGGAACAGGCTCTGATCATGCGTCTGAAGAGTTTCCGTGTTCCAGAAATGGCACATATCCTGGAAGAACAGTTGAAAGATCCCAATGCAGATCTGAACACTTTTATGGAACGCATGACAGCAATGGTTGATGCAGAGTGGCAGGCGCGGGCAGATAAACGTTTTAATCGTCTGATGAAAGAAGCGCATCTGCGATACCCGGCGGCAGATCTTGACGAAACTATTTACCTTCCAGAACGTCAGCTTGATACCCAGACAATAGAGCGACTGAGTACTTGCCATTGGATAGAGGAAGGAAAGAATCTTATTGTAACAGGATCTTCCGCCAGTGGAAAAACTTATCTAATCAATGCTTTTTGTGTAACTGCAATGAAACAGTCTAAGAGTGTAAAGTATATAAAAGCGAACACTCTTATGAGCGAAATGGAACAGGCACGTATCAAATCCACAAATCTGGATTACCTGAATAAGCTGACCAAGCTGGATCTTCTTGTGATCGATGATTTTGGCCTTATGGATCTCGATCTTGATAAATGCCGGGATCTTTTTGAAGTCCTTGACACCAGGGATGGAAGAAAATCAACTGTAGTCATCTCACAGTTTCCAGTCAGTACATGGTTTGATATGTTTGCTGATAATACCTACGCTGATGCGTGCCTTACACGAATCACAGATAAGCATCATACATATCGTCTGGAGATGAACGGTATAAATATGCGTGAAACAGAATGATATCATCTAGCGGTACTTCGTACCGTTAAAAATGGAATAGCCGTTCCGCAGTAGCGGAACTGGCATTCCGTTTAAGCATAATTTGCAGATATATCTGCGGGTATTGAGGTAATCAGTTATGAGAAGGTTAATATTTTATAAGGTATTGAGCAATCCGGAGATGGCTACAATTTTAATGTCATTAGCAAAAAGTTTAAAGATAGAATAGAGCGAAGTACAAGACTATCCGAGATCCTTTATCTTTAACATAAACTGTTCAGCCGGCTTTGAGAAAACTTGATATTTTTTCCAAATGATTGACAGTTCAGCTTCAATGACTGGCTTTAGAGGGCGGAAACACAGATTGCTGTTTTCGCCTGTATTGATTATTTTATCGAGTCCAATTGCATATCCTAGTCCTTCATCTACAAGAAGTGAAGCGTTAAATAATAAATTGTAGGTAGCAACAATATTTAACTGATCAAAATTACAATTCAGCCATGAACTCAATTCTCCACCCTGGTTTTTCTGGTGGGAGATAATGAGAGGCTTATCCCACAAATCTTCAGGAGTAATAGAATTTTTATCTGCAAGCAAAGAATCTTTACGCATTAGCACTCCCCAGGTATCTTTTGCAGAAATTTTGATAGCATTATATTTGTCAAAATCCACATTTCCAAATACTAATCCAAAATCAATCAGTCCTTTGTCTAACTGGTCTAAAACAAACTCAGCATTTCCACTGGAAATATGATAATGAATATTGGGATATACGCTTTGAATTTTTTTTGCAGCCTTTGCAAGAAGCCTTACTGCATCTGTTTCACCGGCACCAATATATACATCTCCTACAATCACGCGATCAGAGAGCGTGATTTCTTTTTCTGTTTTATCAACGAGGTTCAATATTTCCTCTGCACGTTTTTTTAGAATCATTCCCTCTTCTGTCAAGGTGACTTTTCGGGAGCCTTTTGTACCACGAATTAAAAGCTGTTTGCCTAGTTCTTCTTCCATATTGCGAATTTGCGTGGAGAGAGTCGGCTGAGATAAGTGTAGTGATTCTGCTGCACGAATGATACTTTGTTCTCTTGCAACTGCAAGAAAATAGTTTAGAACCCTCAGTTCCATGTGATGTCCTCCTTCTATCGGTGGGTTTGAATGAATGTGAAATAAGAATAACAAATTTATCACTAAGTTTCAACTATACAAATGTATTATATATAAGTATTTGTTAATTGTTGTGAATGAATTTATAATTTGACTATAAACAAAAAGATACAGGAGAGGGTACAAGATGAAGTTGGAAAAGTCGGTAAATTATGGTTCGAGACAGGCTGTATTTCAGAATCTGAAGGATGCCGGCTGTACAGATGAAATGGCGCAGCGTATCATGACACAGCTGGATGAAGATGATTTGGAAGAGTTATTGAAACAATTGGAACACCACAGAAGTTGTCTTTTAGGCATGGTTCATGAGAAAGAAAAACAAATTGACTGTCTGGATTATCTGGTTTATCAGATTAAAAGAAATAAGGAACAGAAGGAGAAACAAGTGAAAATAAGATTTACAGATGGTACCAATGAGGTAATTGTAATGTTAAACGATTCAAAGCTATCAGAGTCATTGGTGGCACAACTCCCGTTTACATTTGACTTTGAGGACTATGCACATAATGAGAAAAATGGAACAGTACCTGAAAAATTGACAACAGATAAAAACTTTGAGGTAGAGTGTCCAAAGGGATCTCTTGGATACTT
>DAVZKO010000183.1:0-3023 GCA_052272205.1 Schaedlerella sp.
TAGCAACAGAAAAACGCCGTATTTATGCGGCTTGTGGTGTTTCGCAAACGCCTACAATTTAATCAGAAAGAGAGGGAATATATGAGACGGTTACAAAAATGGTGTGTGTCTGTTTTCACTGCCGCAATTACAATTGTAAGCATGACGGGCTGTGGCGCGGACAGTACAACGGAAGAAAGGATTATCAGAATCGGTCACAATCAGCCGACAGATCATCCCACCAATATTGCTCTGAAAGCTTTTGAGGAATATATTGATGAGAAATTTGAGGGAAAATATAATGTAGAGGTCTATCCTAGTGAGTTACTCGGTTCTCAGACAGATATGGTTCAGTTGACACAGACAGGTGCGATTGATTTCTGCGTTGCAAGTAATGCCATTCTGGAGACTTTTTCAAATAATTATACATTGTTTAATCTTCCGTATTTGTTTGCGTCTGAAGAAGCTTATCATGCTTCCATGGATGATCCGGAGATTACAGAACCGATTTACGAATCTACAAAAAAAGCAGGTTTTGAGGCAGTTGCATGGATTGATAGTGGTACAAGAAATTTCTACACTGTGGACAAGCCGATTGAAGAGCCGGAGGACTTGAAAGGATTAAAAATCCGAGTACAGCAGTCTCCGACGAATGTAGAAATGATGCGTCTGCTTGGGGGTTCGGCAACACCTATGGGATTTGGAGAAGTGTATACAGCCCTTCAGTCAAAGGTTATCGATGGGGCGGAAAATAATGAAGTAGCACTGATTGCTAACGGACATGGTGATGTATGTAAACATTTTTCTTACGATATGCACCAGATGATACCGGATATATTAATTGCAAATTGTAAATTTATGGATAGCCTTCCGAAAGCGGAAAGAAAGATTTTTGATGAAGGATTGGAATTAATGATGGAGGTACAGCGAGAGGAATTTGTTAAAGCTGTAGCGGAATCAAAAGAAAAAGCGGAGAACGAGATGGGAGTTACATTTTATTATCCGGATGTTTCCAAGTTTCAGGAGATATGTGTTCCGATGCATGCTGATCTGCTGGAGAAGTATCCTGATTTGAAGCCGGTCTATGAAAAAATTCAAAATCACAACACGGAAGCTCAAACGGAAGACAAGGAGGTGTCGGAATGAAAAATTTGCGAAAAGCGTTGGATAGAATTTTAAATATTCTTGCCGGTGGAAGTTTTATCGTGATGGTTGTGCTTACCTGCTGGCAGGTATTTACCAGATTTGTGTTGAAGAATCCATCTTCATGGTCTGAAGAGCTTGTTTCTTATATGTTTGCGTGGATGAGTCTGCTGGGAGCCTCCATTGTTACAAGTGAGCATGGGCATATGAATATTCCGATTCTTGTGGAAAAGGTGACACCCGGCATACAGAAAGTTTTGTTGTGCATGAGTGAAATTGTGGCATTTGGTTTTTCGGCAGTTATCCTTACATATGGGGGCAGCCAGATTGTATCGCTTGCCATGGGACAGATGACATCTTCCCTTGGGGTACCGATAGGGATATTTTATGTTGTGCTTCCACTGGCAGGTATACTGAATATGGTTTATGTAGTCATGAATATTATAGATATTGTGAAGGATGATACAGAAAAGGAGGCGGTATAAATGGCAATTCAATCACTATTTATTATTCTGGGTGTTTTACTTATGCTGCTTGCACTTGGTATACCGATTGCATATAGTATCGGTATCTCGGCATTGCTTGTGATTTTGCCTACAATGCCGCTGGAAATTTCAGTAATTACAGCAGCACAAAGAACGTTTGTGGGAATGAGTTCTTTCAGCCTTACTGCAATTCCGTTTTTTATTTTAGCAGGAAACCTGATGAATCAGGGAGGAATTGCGAAGCGTCTTGTTAATTTTGTTATGGCTTTTCTCGGAAAACTTCCCGGGGCACTTGCAGTCACAAATATAGGAGCGAATGCGTTGTTTGGTGCAATTTCGGGATCAGCTTCAGCGGCTGCCGCAGCGGTGGGAAGTATGGTAAAAGAAGGTCAGGAAGAGCAGGGATATGATCCGGCATTTTGTGCGGCAACAAATGGCGCATCCGCTCCATCAGGACTTTTGATTCCTCCATCCAACGCTTTGATCACCTATTCACTTGCATCAGGAGGAACATCAGTTGCAGCTCTGTTTCTGGGCGGCTATGTGCCGGGAATTCTTTGGACAATCTGTTGTATAGTGGTAGGAGTACTTCTGGCATTGAAAAAGGGCTATAAAGGAAAGCCCGGAAAATTTGATTGGAAAAATCTCGGTATATGCACTCTTCAGGCAGTTCCGGCACTATCGCTGATTGTAGTAGTCATTGGCGGAATTGTAGGCGGAGTATTTACGGCAACGGAAGGATCTGCAATTGCAGTTGTTTATGCACTTGTGCTTGGCATCTGTTATCGAAATATTACATGGAAATCTTTATGGGAAATCGTGGTAGACAGTGCAAAAATGAGCGGCATGGTTGTATTTCTGATAGGCGTGTCAAATATTCTGGGATGGGTTATGGCATTCTTACAGATTCCACAGGCTGTATCAGAGGCATTGCTTGGTATTTCAAGTAATCCGGTTATTATTTTGTTAATCATGAATCTTATTCTGCTTGTGGCAGGAACTTTTATGGATGTAACTCCGGCAATATTGATTTTTACACCGTTGTTTTTGCCTTTAGTAAAAACATTTGGCATGCATCCGGTACATTTTGGACTGGTACTTGTATATAATCTCTGTATCGGAAATATTACACCACCGGTCGGTAATACATTATTTGTTGCGATTAAAGTTGGAAATACTTCACTTGCCAAAACATTTCCTTATATAATCAGATATTATGTAGCAATTTTAATTGGCCTAATGCTTGTTACATATATTCCTTTCTTAAGTCTGGGGCTTCCGGCATTGGCAGGATTGATTTAGCTGAAATATCAGTAATAGCAGTGAAAAACTGACAGGAGCCGTTGTGCGGGGCATATCAGACGTAAGTAGGTAATCATCCGTATCTGTTAGCGCCCATATTTTTCTGATACACTC
>DAVZKO010000184.1:0-2990 GCA_052272205.1 Schaedlerella sp.
AGCTATCAGATAATCGAGATTCTTTCAGCCGATATCTGGTAGCTGCGGCCCGGGATTATGGATCAGGTTTTTCGGATCAGGCGCTTATTTATGGATCAGAGCCTTTTTTCAGCGGAGATGACAGTCGTCATGACCGGAAACATCAGGGATTAGGATTGTCTATTGCAGATACTTTTATGAAAAAGCAGGGAGGTTTTCTGAAATATGGAAATTCAGAAGACGGAATCGGAGCAGATGTTTCTCTTTGGATCAAAATAGCTGACAAAAATGACTGAATATAATCTAATATTATAAAAATATTGTAACTGTTCAGAACCCCCTGATTAGATTCAAGTAATATTTGTACAAAACAGAGAAATTAATATTTCTGTTTTGCATTGTGTTTCCTGTAATCTGTGGATAATCAAACCACAGGGAAGCGGGTTCTTCTTGTAGAGGATAATGAACTGAACCGTGAGATTGCAACAGCAATCATGCAGGAAATTGGCCTGAATGTGGATATCGCAGAGGATGGTACGGATGCTGTGGATATTATGTCCTCAGTAGAAGGCAGAAAATATGATCTGATCTTTATGGACATTCAGATGCCGAAGATGGATGGATATACTGCAACCAGGGAAATTCGTACATTGAATGATCCGAAATGTGCCAATATACCTATTATTGCGATGACTGCAAATGCTTTTGAGTAAGACCATAAAAAAGCAATTAAGGAATGAATGGCCATATTGCAAAACCAATCAGTGTTGATGTAATTCTGGAAAATCTGGAACGGATTTTTGGGAGATAAAGCAGATAAAAATGAGGAAGAAAATACGTGTGAAAAGCACATAAAATAATGCAGGTCTTGTTCAGACCTGCATTATTTTATGCAACAGGGTGGAGTGTAAATTACTTTGTGTAAACCTCTCGGATTGATGATGAAATCGTAGGTTTATAGAATGCCAAAATTTCTACCAGACAGTATTTTTTTCTATTATCCGGAAAATTTATCACTGTAATGAATATGCATGTCTTTCCAGTCCATAAACAATACATAAAATACTCTTCCGTATTGCTGGCTTTCTACGATTCTTCCATGGTCAAGTACAGAGAGGTAAGTCCTGTCAGCTTTTTGAAGATGAAAGTAAATATAATCATTTTCATTACCGCTGTCAATTTGTTCCCAGATGCTTGCTTCTATCTGTTTCTGCTCATCCTTCCGAATCAGGTTATGGAAGCTTTTGTTTGTAAGTCGAAAGAGTTCATCCATATCTTTATATCCGGCCATATGAAGAAACTCCTGGTTTGCATAGAACAGCTCATCATCTTCTTTGTCTGCCCTGTATATGATAAATGCACCCGGAAGATGTTCCGAGACATCCTTAAGCGCAAATCCAAGCTGCTTGCGGACTCCGGACTGAAGACCTTCTCTGTAAGCCATACATCCGTTTTTCCCGTGAAGCTTTATTTCATAAAGGGCTGCATCTGCACAGCGCATAAGCTGTGAATGGTTGGAGGCAAATGCCGGATATTCCGCATATCCAAGAGAAATAGAAAAATGCTGTTCTATTCCCTTATATGAGAAAGTTTTTGGCAGTCTGGTGAAGTGATTCAGCTGTGCGTCTGCCTCTTCAAAGGTACAATCAGGCAGAAGAATACAGAACTCGTCACCACCGTTTCTTCCAAGCAGTGCATCTGGTGGAAAAAAAGCTTTCATGCTGTCTGCCAGACTCTTTAAAGCCTTGTCTCCGTAAGCATGTCCATAGACATCATTAATAAACTTAAAGTCATCAATATCAAAAAGTGCAGTCACAAAATGTGCCTTCGGATTTTTTTCGATGATTTTTTCTGCTGCTTCATCAAATCCATAGCGGTTGTAAATACCGGTAAGGGAATCCATGTGTGCCAGTATCTGAAATCTGTTTTTATTTTCCTTAGACACCAGCCATACCCGGGTAAGAACTGTCAGAAGCAGGGTTATAGCAAGAAATATTCCGGTGACTACAGCTATAAGTGTATTGTTTCTCCATCCGCTTTTGGGTGTTACTTCGAATCTCCAGCTCTCTTCACCTATTTTAAAATCATAAGAAACCGGATGAGTTAACAGACCATCTGACTGATAAACAACTTTATAAGTGTCACTCCAGGGAGAGACCGTCTTTGAAATTCTATATTCATATCCAAAATTTGAAAGAGCATAAATCGAGTCTGAGAAAATATCAGGAACACGCAGGATAACAATGGTAAATCCCCAGAAATACTCTTGTTTGTTTGTATCCGTCAGATAAACCGGATTGCGTACGGCAATTCCATAGCCTCCCTGTTTCAATTCGAAGGGGCCTTGTGTAATAACTGTGTGATTGTCTCTTGCGTAACAGGAACTCTCTCCACGGTCTTTATCATGAATCAGATCAATTTTACCTGCCTCATTTCCCTCAGCCGGATAAATATCTGTCACAACACCATCCGGAGCGAGTTGCACGCTTTCAATAGAAGCAGACATGAGATTTTCAGCAATCGTGTCAAACTGATTAATCTTTCCATTTTCACTGAGCAGGATCTGTTTTAGAGCATCCGTAATCTCAATTCCACTTGCAATCTCATTTTTTATGTGTTCACCGTAGGTAGTTGCGTTTAATTGTGCTTTCAGGTGTCTCTCTGTTTTTTCGTGGATGTCTGTTTTGTATGCGATAAAGCCAACAAGGCATATACCAAGTAAAAAAACGATAAGAGGCACAAGTGTTTTTTTCTTCACTCGGTTTACCTCATCTTATCCGTCAGAATTTTTATAATAATGCATTATATCACAGAAGTTTAAAAAGAAAATGAATTTTCTGAAAAAAATGACAATATATATTTTTTACTACGCTCGGACGAAAGATAAAATGGTTACTGTTCACTACGTTCACAGTAACGAATTTTGTAAGAAATGACTGCCTGATCGTTGGTGATTAGACAGCCATTCTTTATAAGATACATCATTCATCTATTCTGTTTTTTTGTTGTTC
>DAVZKO010000185.1:0-2988 GCA_052272205.1 Schaedlerella sp.
AAAAGGTCAAAATATTCATGGCGGTTCATGACCTTTTTGATAAGAATGTCATAAATGTAACAAAATCAGGTCAAGAAAGACAGAAAAAGAGTCGGTTTAAGCTATGCAATAGGTGAGCAATCTTGATAAGATTATATCAACAAGAGGACAGAAATGTTTGAGTTGAAGGGAGAAGAGAAAATGAGTGAAAACACAAACACGCCAGTACAATCAAGTGCTGCGGCAGCCAGAAAGCTGTCTATCTGGACTAAAATTGGATATAGTTTCGGTGAGATTGGATCTCAGTGTTCATGGACACTGATCAGTTCTTATCTGACAGTATACTATACAGATGTAGTAGGATTGACACCTGTAATTATTTCAGCAATCATGTTGATTGCACGTATCTGGGATGCAGTCAATGACCCAATGTTCGGAGCAATCGCAGAGAAAACAAAGTCAAGATGGGGACGTTTCCGTCCATATATTTTATGGGGAGCTCCAATCCTTGCATTATTTAACTGTTTGACATTCTTAAATCTGGACATTCCAAACGGTTGGAAAGCAATCTGGTGTGGATTTACATATATCGGATGTGGAATGGCTTACACAGCAGTTAATATTTCTACACAGTGTGTAGCAAACGTTATGACAGCATCCAATGAAGAACGTGTATCTTTGAACGCATTCAAAGGAATCGGTTCAGGTCTGATTCAGATGGTTATCAGTGCAGTAACAATGCCGATGATTCTTAAATTCGGTAACGGATCTGCATCTTCAGCACATGGATACTTCATGTCAGCATTGGTATTCTCTATTGTATGTATTCCGTGCTTCTGGGTATGTTTTGCATCCACAAAAGAGATTATCGGAGCAAATGAGTCTGATAAGAAATCAATCGGACAGACAATGAAAGAGCTTGGATATTCTTTCAAATATACATTATCTGATAAAAACGCATTGTTCCTGATTCTTGCAATGTTCACATTCCTGACAGGACTGTTCGGAAGAATCGGTATCATGGCATACTACTTCATTTACATTATGAAAAATCCTGCTCTGATCGCTGGGTTTGCAACAGCAATGTCAGCAGGTATGTTGGTAGTAAACTTCTATGCCCCATTCTTACTGAACCGTATCAGTAAAAAATATGTTGGAGCAATCGGATGTATCGCACAGGCACTGTGTTGTGTATTCTTCTATATCATTGGAGAAAATCAGTTAACAAATCTGGTTGTATTATCCGGATTCCTTTATGGAGTAACAAACGTAGTTTCTATTACATGTTTTACATTAAGTGCTGAGATCATCGATGATAACTGGCTGAGAACAGGAGTACGTTCTGATGGTGTTATCGTATCTTGCATTTCATTCTCTACAAAAATGGGTAATGCAATCGGTGGTTCTGTAGGAATCCTTGCACTGAGTGCAGTTGGATATGTTGCAAATGCAGAGAACTTAAGTGCAACCGTATTGACAAATATGGATAGAGTAATCAACTTTGCTCCTGCAGCATTCTTCATTGTAGCAGCTATCTTCTTTGTATGTGTTGGAATGACAAAAGAGAAAGCAAAAGCAAATGAGGCTAAGATTGCAGCAATGGCTAAGGCTGAGTAAGAATAGAGTGTTTGCAATAAGAAGTGATATATAGTAAAGAATCTCCGGTGGATTTTGGGAATGAAAATCTACTGGAGATTTTTTTACTCTAGAAAAGAGTGGTGTTCGATTGAAATCTGAGCTTGATTATTCTTAAAGAATGGAGGAGCTAAAAATTAAAAAAGTTTATGAAGCATCACGTGAATTGCTAGTTATAATATGATAGAATAAAATCAAGGTGAGAAAACGCAGGCGAACTGTGAATAACAAAAAAGATTGAGCGTTAAGGAGGATATAACAATGGGAAAAATCAATTTACAAATGTATTCGTTCATGGACGGAACAATGAATGACAGCAGAGAAAACTTAAAACTGGCATCGGAGATGGGATACGACGGAGTAGAACTTTTCGGACCAAACTTAGAGATTCCAGCGGAAGAGTTGAAAGCATTATTAGAAGAACTGCATTTGGAACCGGTATCTATGCATGCTCCAAAAACAGAGCTGGTAGAATCACTGATTCCATTGGCAGAATCGTTGGATATGAAATTTATTGGAATCGGAATGGAATGTATGGTGGATGATGAGGCAGTACACAAATTTGCTGAAACATTGAATCGCATCGGTAAAGTCTGTGCAGAACATGGACTGACACTTACTTATCATAACCACACACAGGAATTTGTTCCATGTGAGGGAGAAAGAGTGATTGATGTTTTGATGAAAGAGACAAATCCGGACTATGTAAGTTTTGAATTGGATGCCGGATGGTGTGCAGCAGCCGGATATGATCCAATCGAACTGGTGCAGACATACAGTGGACGAGTACAATTGATTCATGTCAAAGAAAGCAGTAAGGTGATTGGAGCATTACCACCACTGGATTTTGAAAGTATTCCAAAAGATGAACATGGAGTACCGATATTTACAGAGGAACAGAAAGCAGAACTGGAAGAGCAGAAAAAGATTAACTGTCCAGCCGGAGAAGGTCTGGTTGACTGGAAGGCACTCAAAGAAGTAGCAGACAAACATGGATGTCAGGCATATATTGTAGAGCGTGAGTATACACCGGGAGAGGGAACAAGACTGGATGTTCTGAAGGCGGATCTGGAATATTATAGGACACAGATTTAAAGCATGGAAAATCAAAAAATACAGATTTTATCCAATATCCAGGAAGCTCCACATTCTCATAAGAATATAGAACTCCTATATGTTCTTATGGGACGGGTGGACATTACAATAAATGGAGAAACTTTTCAGGGAAATCCGAAAGATATCATACTGATTAATTCAGAGAAAACCCATGCATGGAAGGAACATGGGAGCGCACTGCTGTGCAGAATATATGTTGATTATTATCCAGTGTGTCGTAAAACCCCTTGCTTTAGCTATGGGGATATAAGACACTTC
>DAVZKO010000186.1:0-2984 GCA_052272205.1 Schaedlerella sp.
TTCATTCGCCTTTTTTGTAATGTCAAAATAAAGTCCGTCTTTGAACAGTTCATAAAACTGAAGACCAAGAAGCCAGCCTTTTGCCAGTACTCCCCCGCTCTGTTTCATGTAAGTCTTGAAGTGATCTCGCAATTCTGGATTTATGATAACCAACGCTTCCCCAAGCAATGCTCCGCACTTTGTTCCACCGATGTAAAATAAATCGGTTAATTGTGCAAGCTCTTCCAATGTTATGTCACATTCTTCCGAACTAAGCCAATATCCTAATCTTGCTCCATCCAGATAAAGATACATTCCATATTTCTGACATACTTCACGAATCTCGATCAATTCTTTTTTACTATACGTCGTTCCAAATTCTGACGGAGATGAGAGGAATACCATTTTCGGCTGTGTCAGATATTCCGCTTCTCCATGGTCATAATACTTCGATGCTTCCTCTTCAATTCCTTTCGCTGTCAATTTTCCATTATCAGCCGGAACAAGCAAAACCTTATGTCCTGTATGTTCGATAGAACCTGCCTCATGATTGTTGATGTGTCCACAATCTGCGCTGATCACGCTCTGATAAGGACGAAGTGCCGCTGTAATGACAGTATAATTAACCTGAGTTCCGCCAATCATAAAATAAATTTCATTGTCCGACTCTCCCAGATATTTTCGAATCTCTGCTCTCGCCTTCTCACACCACTCATCCTCGCCATAGCCGGCATAAGAAATCTCATTTGTCTGCTGCAGTGCAGCTAAAATAGACGGATGTGCTCCTTGATTATAATCATTGTTAAATCGTATCATTGTATTCTTCTCCTCTTCCTTTGCAATTTACTATATAAATACCCACGCATACCAGTACTAACGCAATTAGACTTCCTACATGAAAGGCCTGTTGTACCTCTCCTAACACAAAAGCCGATAAGATAACACTGCATAACGGATTGACAAATCCAAAAATCGCAACTTTTGAAACATCATTGTAAGTCAGAAGAACTGACCACAATGTATATGCCACTGCAGACACCAATGCCAGATACAAAATCAATACTGCACCCATGGCAGACATATGACTCAGATGACCACCCATGCAGACACCGATGATAGCCAACAGAATTCCTCCTATAAAGAACTGTGTCCCACTAAGAACAACCGGCGAAACCTTTTTTGAAAAGATATGGATCAATACCGTGGACATTCCATATGCCAACTGTGCGATCAGCACGAATCCTTCTCCGATCAGGGTAAATCCCATATCCAGTGAATTTCCCATCAGATTGATCACGACAACTCCTGCAAATCCCAAAATGCAGCCTAACATTTTTCTTCCCGTCATCCGCTCATTTCTGAAAATCAGACAAGCCAGAATAATCGCAATAAAATTGCCAAGTCCTGTAATAATACCACCTTTTACTCCGGAAGTATGTGCTACTCCTATGTAAAAGAAAAAATACTGACCGACCGTCTGTGCAAGGCACACCGGAATAGCATATTTTAAGGTAGATTTATCCGGTAACATTATTGTTCGTTCTTTTACGGAAGCAAATATAAGTACCAAAAGTCCTGCCAACGCAAATCGGATTCCTGCAAATACAATCTGGCTGGCCGTATCTGCAGTATCCACCTCTAACAGACGATAACCTGTCTTAATCGCCGGGATTGCACTTCCCCACAACACACAACATACACAGGCTAAAACTGCCACCACCCAGGTTCTGGTTAATATATTTTCCGATCCTTGTAATGTTTCTCTATCTCGTTTCATAAAATTTGTCCTCTTTATCTTTGTACTCTACAGTGTGCATCCTCGCAGAGCGTTTTTATATATCAGGAAAGAACTTTATATATAAAATTGCGGGAAATATACAATTTCCCGCAAACGTGTAATGGCTTCGGATATTCATCACTTCAAAAATGTCTTGAGTTCTTCCATAAATGTATTCACATCTTTAAACTGACGATACACCGATGCAAATCTTACATATGCCACCGGATCCAAATCTTTCAGCTTCTCCATAACAATCTCTCCGATTTCCTGACTCGGAATCTCTTTTTCTTCCCGGTTAAACACCTCAAGCTCAATATCATCTACCGTCTGTTTGATGCGCTCTGCCGGCACCGGTCGTTTATAGCATGCATGAAGAATTCCATTCTCGATTTTCATACGGTTATACTGTTCACGATTATTGTCTTTTTTGATCACGATGAGCGGAATCGTCTCTACTTTTTCATAAGTTGTAAACCTTTTTCCACAGACATCACAAGCACGTCTTCTTCGAATTGCATTATTTTCCTCCACTGGTCTGGAGTCTATTACTTTTGTATCTGGATGGCCACAATATGGACATTTCATATTTTCGTTCCGCCTTTCTATTACATCGTTTGTTTTATATTTTCCAGAAATTTTATATTTACATAACGCAAGTCTAACATATGTCGTCATTTATTTCTAGCTTTTTCAAAATAATTAAGCCTTTTACAATATTTTTCACTGTTATTATGCAGAAATCCCCACTATATTTTCTTCAAAAATTTTTCTTTCTGAATCTCTACCAATATAATATCCGGACCGATTTTCTTAATGCATGCAAATGGAATGATATATTCTGAGTCTACGCCAAATACCCCACACACTTTTCCCGGTCCGGGAACAATGATTGCTTCGATTTGCCCGCTGCACAAATCAAAATCTATATCTACCACACATCCTAACACCTTACAATCGCAGGCATTAATCACTTCTTTCTCCCTCAATTCACATAACCGCATTGTGTCACTCCCACGCATACAACTTATATTATGATATGAATTTTTCCGAAAATTGCTACTCTTTCAACAATAAAATATCTTAGACAAATGCTCCACAATAGCTTACAATAAACCATGTAACGAATACATTTTCAATAGATTTATACCAGTTTATCCAGTGTGTCGTACCCCCCCTTGCTTTAGCTATGGGGATATAAGACACTTCCATCGAATTTACGCAAGTA
>DAVZKO010000187.1:0-2940 GCA_052272205.1 Schaedlerella sp.
TCTTTTTGCCTATATTATCTCTTTTTATAAATCAACAGCTCTGGATTTTCACCATTCTTCTCATATGTACATACCAGAATAAAATCCATACCTGCCAGAATACCGAAGCACCTGTCTCCTCCATAAACATTTCATACAAACATGGAATTTTGCCATCCCAAAAGATACCGACAATAGTAATTTTACTAAAAAACCACACTACGATAAGCTAATCATCCACTTGCGCCTCTTAAAAATGACAAGCGATACAACCAGCCTGAATATTTCTTCCGTGGTAAGCAATGTATACACACCAACGATGCCCCACTTAAATACATACGCTGCAAGCAGACACAGTGGGATTCCGATGCACCATGTGCCGACAATATCAATCACCATAATGATTTTGGTATTGCCGCCGCTTCTTATAATTCCACCTCCAAGTATCATATTTTCCACCTTGATTGGTGCATACAGGGCAAACACGATAAGCAGCAGCTTTCCAAGCGCTTTTACGCTGTCATCCACACGATACAATCCGGTATATGCTCCTGCCAATACAATAAGCAGTGCAGAAACGGCTACCGCTCCGGCTAAGCCTGCATACATTATCTTCTTCGATTCTGTGTAAGCCTCATCGTATTCTTTCCTGCCAAGCCTCTTGCCGACCATCACACCTGCAGCCGCCGACAATCCGCTAAGTGCGCCTACGATAAGTCCCTGTATCGGGCAGGTAAGCGTGTACGCCGCCAGGTTTGACGTGCCCAGATGACCATAGACGGCAGACTCCACATTCTGTCCGAGGCTCCACAAAAACTCACTGATTAGAATCGGCATAATCATGATAAGATAATCCTTTATAGTAATTTTACTGAAGTGCAATGACCATACCGGTTTATCTCCATCCTTCCTGATACATAAAGCAAATCCGATGACAATAACTATAAGATTAAATAACTGCGAAATAAGTGTTGCAATCGCAGCTCCCTTTATTCCCATACATGGCAATCCGAATTTTCCAAATATCAGCAGATAATTAAGGCCTGTGTTTACAGCAACTGCCCCAAAGCTTGCCAAAAACGGTATCGTGGCATGCTCCTTACAGCGCAGCCATGAGGATAAAATATTGCTGACTGCCATTGGAATATAGGAAAACGCTACAATCCTGAAATATACCGCGCCGGTATTTACAATACTCACATCCTTTGTGTACAGACCAAGAATCCACGACGGAAAAAATCCTGCTGCAAACAGAAATAATGCTGATATCATAATTCCACAAATGAGACTCACATCAAAGCTGCACCATGCCTCTTTTGTATCCTCCGCACCGATAAACTGCGCGATTAATATTCCCGCAACCGTGCTCACTGCACCGATTACCACTGAAAAAATGAGAGAAAAATTTCCACATAATCCAACTGCCGATATATTAGTCTCTCCGAGCTGTCCTATCATAATCTGATCTACAATTGAAAAGGATGCCTGCAGCATGCTTTGCAATGTGACAGGAATTGCAATTTTACACAATGATTTCATAAACTTTGACATTATAATTTCCTCGTACTTTCTCTTTTTATTAACTCAACCGGCAACACAATTTCTGTCTTACATTCCGCACCATCGCGCATTGCCTCTAGGCACTTGATTGCAGTTTTTGCCCTAAGAGGCGCCTCCTGATGAATCGTTGTAAGCGCAGGATTACTTTCCCTGCTTGCCAGATTGTCATCAAAACCTATTATCTGGATATCCTTTGGAATTTGTATGTCTTTTCCCTGTATAAACCTCATAAACTCAAGTGCATAAAAATCCGACACTGCAAAAACAGCGGTAACATTGCTCTTTACCAGCTCTCTATATTTATCCTCATAAAAGCACATTCTTTCCTTTTCTGTCTTTGGTATTTCCCATCTTAATGTTTTCCCCGGTTCAAAGGCTTTGCGAAAGCCTTCTATGCGCTCTTTATCCATGCATATAAAATTATCCGCTATGCACAACGCTTTTTTATGTCCCAGCTCCTTTAAATATTTCCCCGCCTGATAACCGCCATCATAATGATTGATGACCAGATTGACCACCTTGGAGCACTTTTCAAAATAACCGTCATACACTACAAACGATATCCTCATCTGGTTTCTGAGCTTCTCATAATCGGCTTCACAAAAACCCATCAGAATCAGCCCATCCATATTCCACATGGATGCAAACACCGGAATCTCACTGATGTCAGATGTCGTTTTTATCATCAGAAAATATCCTTTTTCATTTACCTCATGAGAAAGAGCATTAAGCGATGACATCACAAATCCATCCTCTAAGACCCTGCCTTCATACTTTTCATTGTCATTCACCACCACACCGATGATTCTTGAATTATTTCTCGCAAGCAGAATGCCCGCCATATTTGGGATATACCCTGAGCGTTCAAGCTCCTGCTGGACACGTTTTACCGTTTCATCCGAAATTTTTTCCGTTTTGCCGTGAATCACCTTTGAGACAGTCGCTGTACTTAGGCCTAATGAATCTGCAACATCCGCAATCCGAACCCTGTTTAGTGCCATATCAATCTCCTCTTTTTTCAGAACTATTCAGAACCTTTTTTTATCTTTTGATTATATGGTACAACAGAAAGATGGATTTCACAAAGGTTAAGCGCGTAACCCATTACAAAATCTGTGTTTGTTTTTTGTGATATTTGCACAACAAAAGGACCATGTATCTCTACACGATCCTTGCATCAACAATCTTTTTATTTAGATTTGTAAACTTTCTGCATATTTAAACTGAATAATGCATTCCACTTCATGGAATTACTTTTCCTTCGTTCTATCACTTTATCAAAATTGTAAGCCATAAAATTCCCCACTTTTTTGCCTAAATCGCTTGACAAATCTACCGAAAAATGCGGCGCTCCGCGCCCTTGATCAAAAGTACATTTTTCGATTGGAGGCGATTTTTTGT
>DAVZKO010000188.1:0-2931 GCA_052272205.1 Schaedlerella sp.
ACCAGATCGTGGCCACCAGGATGTCGGGATGGGCCGGGGCGTAGCAGGTGTTGCCTGGGCGACATGTATTGCACAGGGATGTGCAGCCATTCTTGCACTTATTACCATGTTTGTAAGATTGCGCCATGTTGCAAATGAAAAGCAGCCGTTTGTTGATAAGAAATTATTGTGGCAGATTATTCAGATTGCAGTTCCAAGTATTATCCAGCAGAGCGTATTAAGTGTGGGCAATCTGTTCGTGCAAGATATTGTAAATCGATATGGTTCAGCAGTTATAGCGGGATATTCCGGGGCAATAAAATTAAATACATTTGCAATCAATACCTTTATGTGTCTGGGCTCTTGTTTGTCCAGCTATACGGCACAGAATATCGGAGCCGGAAAAAGAGAGCGGATTCCAATGGGATTCCGAACCGGGTTTAAATTATCAGAGCTTACAGTCGTACCATTTTTCGTTTTGTACTTTATTTTCAGCCGCCAGATGATGGGACTGTTTCTTGATGCCGGAAGCGGGGAGGCAATTCAGGCAGGAATCGCATTTTTACGAATTGTATCACCGATGTATTTTATCATCGCAGTGAAACTGATGACGGATGGAATTATCAGAGGAGCCGGTGCAATGATGTATTTTATCATTGCGACCATTCCAGATCTGATATTGAGAATTGGATTTGCATTGATTTTGTCCCCGCATTTCGGAAGTACCGGAATTTGGATGGCATGGCCGTTTGGGTGGATTGTAGCTACAACATTGACAATTATTTTTTACCGAAAAGTAAAAGCAGGAAATCGAAAGTGAATCCGAAAAAATATATTCAGATGAACGGGGATGTGTTATAATTCACAAGAAGAAAGCAAGTTGAAATTTGGAAATTGACAAGAACATAGAATCAGCAAGAAAGTAAAAAGGAGTTAATCGGGATGATTTTAGCAATTGATATAGGAAATACCAATATTGTAATGGGATGTGTAGACAAAGAGAAAACATATTTTATTGAGCGGCTGGAGACAAATAAAACAAAGATGGAGCTGGAATATGCAATTGATATTAAAATGGTGCTGGACATTCATGGCATTGACAGCGAAAAATTAGATGGGGCGATTATTTGTTCTGTAGTTCCGCAGATTACATATGTAGTGAAAGAAGCATCGGAGAAGATCTTGAAAAAAGAAACGCTCGTTATCGGGCCGGGGGTGAAGACCGGATTAAATATTTTGATTGATAATCCGTCTCAGCTTGGAAGTGATTTGGTGGCCGGTGCAGTTGCGGCGATTGCAGAATATAAGACACCAATGGCTGTTTGTGATTTAGGAACAGCAAATACAGTTTGTCTCATCGATGAGAAGAAGAATTATCTTGGAGGAATGATTTATCCGGGAATTAATATTTCGTTAAATGCGTTGACGTCCAATGCATCACAATTGCAAGGTATCGGTCTGGAAGCACCGAAAAGAATATATGGAAAGAATACCGTTGATTGTATGAAGAGTGGAATTATTTATTCGAATGCAGCAGCGTTGGATGGAATTATTGAGAGACTGGAAGAAGAAATCGGACAGAAGTTGACAGTAATTGCAACGGGAGGACTGGCTAAGAAAGTTGTCCCGTATTGTAAACGAGATATGATCGTGGATGATGATTTGCTGTTGAAAGGATTGCAGATTATATACGATAAAAATCAGAAATAGAAGAGAAGTTGAGGAAAGAGACAGTGTGTGGAGATACATACTGTTTCTTTTTATCTTGTCAAGTATGCGAGCACGATGTATATTTTGGGAGGGATGTAGTAATTCAAACTACATAAAAGAGAAATAAAAACAATATTATCTTGACATATTTGCTCAAATTATTTATATTATAAAATAGTTTTAAAATCAAAATAAACAGTAAGAGGTATTTAGATGACTAAGATAATAAAAAAACTTCCAATGTTAAGAATCGGAGAGAAAGAGGCAAAATTTCCAATCATACAAGGAGGAATGGGTGTAGGAGTCAGTCGTTCTTCGTTGGCGGGAGCAGTCGCAAAAGAAGGTGGCGTAGGAATCATTTCTACCGCACAGATCGGCTATGATGAGGATGGATTTGAACAGAATCAGGCAGAGGCAAATATCCGTGCAATTAAAAAACATATCAAGCGTGCGCGAGAACTGGCAACGGATGAAAATGGAATTTGTCCAGGATTAATTGGTGTTAACGTGATGGTTGCATTGAAACATTATCGGGAACATGTGCGTGCGGCAGTGGAAGCCGGAACGGATGTAGTTATTTGTGGTGCAGGACTTCCATTAGATTTGCCGGAATTGACAAGAGGAAGTGAGACGAAGATTGCACCGATCGTATCAAGTGCTAGAGCTTGCAAACTGATCTTGCGACAATGGGATAGAACCTATCAGCGGACAGCAGATTTTATTGTGGTGGAAGGACCGGCAGCAGGCGGGCATCTGGGATTCCATATGGAAGAACTGAGGGCGTATGGATATTTGCATCAGGAGAATGCAGAAGGCATGAGAGAAGCCAATACACAAGGACAGGCGGCGATGGATGAAGAGATACGAGAAATTGTCGAATTGAAAAAAGAATATGAGCAAAAATATCAATGTCATATTCCAATCATTATGGCAGGTGGTGTGTTCGATCATACAGATGTGAAACATGCGTTGGAAATTGGAGCAGAGGGAGTTCAAGTTGCAAGTAGATTTGTCGCGACCTATGAATGTGATGCATCTGAAACGTATAAGCAGGCATATTTGCATGCAAAGGAAGAAGATGTTCAGATCATCAAGAGTCCGGTAGGCTTACCGGGAAGAGCCATTCACAATACATTTGTAGAGCAAACAGAAAAAGGAAGATGTAAGATTCAAAAGTGTTATCAATGTCTGGCAAAATGTAATCCGACGGAAGTTCCGTATTGCATTACAAAAGCATTGGTG
>DAVZKO010000189.1:0-2918 GCA_052272205.1 Schaedlerella sp.
TAGACCTCTCCACATACTTCGGAGAATACGAAGGCAGCTTTGTTTTATACGATTTGGAAAACGATGCATGGAGTATACATGACATGGAGCATGCCACCTTACGGATTGCTCCAAACTCCACCTACAAGATATACGATGCTTTGTTCGGATTGGAAGAAGGTGTCATTACACCGGAAAATTCGTTCATTGCATGGAATGGAGAAATCTATCCATTTGAAGCATGGAACGCAGATCAGACCTTACAGTCTGCAATGAACTCCTCCGTGAACTGGTATTTCCAGACAGTAGATGAACAGCTTGGAGCCTCTGACGTTTACAGCTATATTCAAGAAATTGGATATGGTAACGAAAACATGAGTGGTGATTTCTCCACTTATTGGATGGAATCATCCTTGGTGATTTCTCCAATAGAACAGGTCGAACTTTTAACCAAGCTGCAGGATAACAGTTTTGGCTTCGCCCCTGAAAATATCAATGCAGTAAAAGATGCCATCTGCCTTTCCTCTTCCGATGCCGGAACATTCTACGGAAAGACCGGAACCGGCCGTGTGGATGGACAGGATGTGAACGGATGGTTTGTTGGCTTTGTAGAAACTGCCGATAATACATACTTTTTTGCTACCAACATTGGTGCAGACAGCGATGCTACCGGAGGCAACGCAACTGAAATAACCATGTCTATCTTGTCAGACATGAATATCTGGAAATAAAACATAATAAAATCGGGTAAAGGTCATAGTCAGTCGTACAATCTTTTACCCGATTTTTTGTGTTTTAACACTATTCGTATCTTTTATTTCTTATTGTAAATCACCTTCGCCTGTACTTAATCCCTCATACATCCATGTCTTTCCATTGTCGTTAGATGTAAATCTCAAGCCTTCGTAACTGCTGTATTCTGCCTTGATGATTACAGTCCATTGTCCATCGGATACTTGTGGCATCTCTGCGTAATCATAATCTGCGATTGTGTATCCTAGTTCATCAGCAGTATCCGGCAGTTCCGTAACCTCTTCCATTGGAAATTCCATCTGTGTAAAAGTAACTCCGCCATCTGATGTCACATATAAAGTTGAGGCATCCTGTGAAGCGCCTGTCATACCAATCACACCAAGATTTTCATCGTAAAATTCTATTCCCAGTGCCACGCCAATCTTGTTGTTAAACGGATTGGCATTTATCACATTCCATGTTTCACCACCATCTGATGACTTTTCCAATTCATAATAACGGCTTCCTGCTGCCGCATCAGTAACTACTAATCTCCATCCAATTTCTTTATTCTCAGACAGCCAGTAATATACAGAACCGTTGGAATTATCTACATACCAGGATTCTGTTTCTTTAGCATCATCAATAGTCTGCTCTTCCTCCCTGTCGATGATAGTTTCTAATGGAATCACTTCCGGTTCCATAAAATAACGTACCGGAGTCACCTCAGATTCACTTGGAATATGAAGCGAGACTTCATATCCATAAACAGCTCCACCATTCAGTTCCGAATAAATGGCATTGTCTGTGTTGTCCACTCCGTCACCATCCACATCACCTTGAAGATGTACAAATCCTTCCATTGTGTTAAATTCCCGCTTGCCATAATAGAGAATTTCATAATCGTCTGCATATCCTTCCACAGCCCAGTTATTTACTCTTGTTTTGTAATCAGCGTTTTTCAAAATTTCAAGCATCGGCTGTAATCTCATGTCATCATCGTAAGATTTGCTCGCAACTCCATTAATCCACACAGTCATTTTTGAATCTGCATCCACATCATAGTCAATAAGGAATGTATTTTCGTCTCCATTTTCATATCTTCCATACATATAAGTATAAAAACTCTGAATTTTACCATTTTTGTCAAAGGAAAGCTGGAACTTATTTTGAACATAAAGTTCATCCGGTAAATCCAACTCTGTCTCAATGTCTTCCAAGATTCCTTCTACACCTGTCTCAAAGAAGTTGGTATGAGTAAGTTCAATTTTCTTCTGGTTACGCCATTCGTCTATCTTCCATGACAATGCACCATTATAAGGGATTGCCGAATAAATAATCCTGCCTCCAAACAAAATGGTCAGTGCAACAACTACAATACATTTCCCCCAGAACATTTTACCTTTTTCAATTTTTTCTTCTTTTCTACTGCTAACAATTCCAAAAATGATTGTTGCTATAAGAACAACACCCAAAATCAATATTGGAATCAAGTCCTCTTTCGTCCCACCGTATTGACATAGATTTGAAATGCGAATCATCAGCACCGCATATATAGCAATTCCAATAAAACCACATATATTAAAAATTTTCTTCATAATTTGTCTCCATCTCGTTTTTAGTGTCCACGTATATCCAATTCATCCAATAGAGAATTTCCACTTCCCCAAGAATATACAATGTAATAACCCCTGTCCTTTATTTCTTCCGCAAATTGTAGTGTCCCGTGATCAATCCCCTCAATGGACTGCCCTTCCTGAATTTTCACCAAACATTCCCACTCATTACTTCTGTACCTTGAATAGTAAGCATCCAATTCTTCCAAAGACAAGTCACTTCGAATTAGAATTGCTCCGAAATACTGCATTCCATTTCCGTTTCCTGTCAGCTTCCCTGCTTGTGACAGTGACTCTATCAATTCCGTTTCCTCTGGCAGCGGAATTTCACATAATGTCTTTTCCACCTTATAGGCTGTATGGTTATTTATAAGCGGAATTGAAACAACTCCTCCTATTAATACAACTGCTGCCAATATTCCAACTACTTTTAATTTTTTCATGTGTCCTCCTTCCTTTTCTTACGCCTGTAAGATTACCACAAAACACAACTATTATCAAATCATTCTTTAATTCGATATTGGTAGTCTGGTATGTGCATAATTCCGTCATTTAGGATTTCATTCCCCAAATACTGAAAGCTGCCATCCT
>DAVZKO010000190.1:0-2882 GCA_052272205.1 Schaedlerella sp.
GAATTTCTGATACGCATTAAGTTATCCCAGACATCAGCTTTTCCAAGTAGATTCATCCCACCATGCCATACTATTTCATCATCAATAACAGCAAAACATTCTTCTACTTCTGTTCTTGTTATCACATTTATTCCTACCAATTGCATTGTTCTGATTAATTCATAACATACATCCGACTTTCCGTAAGTAATATCTTCCGGATCTGTTGTAATAACTGTGACCTTTACCCCTACTTCTTGTCTCTTCTTTATTAGTAGTAAAAACCTGTCAATTTTATCCTGTCTGATATCCGGACTGGAAATTACCACCATTTTTTCTGACTCTACAATGTCTTGCTCAAACTTTTCGGTATAATTTGCAGAATCAAATATTGCATTTATTATTTGTTTAGATTGCAACTCTTGCGTCCAGATTGAAAATCCTGTTTTCCTGTATGTTCTCAATCTTTTTGCATACATTTTATCAAAATAGCGCACATGAGAATCGATATAATCATACACATAAACGGCTTCTTTTCCGACATAATCCCTGTTCAATCTACCTACATACTGTTCCAGGCGTCCTTCAAAAGATACAGGTGCTGCAAGCATTAATACATCCAGTCTTGGGAAATCAAATCCTTCTCCTATTTTCTGACCAGTTGCCACTAAAATAAGCGATTCATTTTCAGGTATCTGCTTTAATCTTACTCTTATTTCAGCATTTTCCTTATCAGAATTATCTCCATATAGAAGGAATACATGATCTGCTTTTTCCTTTAAGGCATCATGTAAAAATTTTGCATGTTCCTTAAATCTTGTCAAAATTACAGGCGTTTGTTTTCTTGCAACCCAAGTTATAACATCATCTACGATCATTTCATTGCGCACCTTACTGGTACTAATCAAATTATATGCTTTATTAATATTATCCTTGCTTTCTGCAGTATCAACTACTCTTGTGTATCTTGGGACAAAATAATGTCCAATCCCTTGCTCCTTAGCCCTCTCCAACGCAGTAAATCTATGTCTCAAAGGTCCCAGCAACATATAGATAATCCGATCAAGACTGTCACCACGTTTAGGTGTAGCAGAAACACCATATACGTATTTTGCATTTATTTTCTGCAATAATTCCATAGATGTGTTAGAAGCTGCGTGATGACATTCATCCATAATTACCATTCCGTAAGAATTAATTCGTTCATTAAATTTCCCTCTGCTGTACATCGAACCAACCATTGCAACATCTATGATCCCTGTCAATGTATTTTTATTTCCGTGCAAAACGCCTATCACACTACTTCTTTTTTTCTTTCTTCCTGTTTTTGTTTCATATTCCGGTGGTTCTTCTCTTATCTCTAAAAAATGATTCAATTCATCAACCCATTGATTAAGCAAATCTTTACTTTGCAGCAAAATGAGCGTATTTACTTTTCGCTCTGCAATAAGATAACTACATACTACAGTCTTTCCAAATGCAGTTGCTGCACTCAGAACCCCATCTGAATGTGATAATAATTTTTCTGCTGCTAATTCCTGTTGCATTCGCAAATCACCTTTAAAAGATACTCTAATAGGTTGTCCTGTTTCTCTTTGATCTGAGACATCAACTGAAATGCCTGCTTTTTCACATTCCTGAATAACATTTTCACGCAGTCCTCTCGGAATCTGTATATATCCATCTATATCTTTACCTAAATATACAGCACTAAAATTATAATAATTAGAATATCCCAGCCTTTTATTTTTGTAAAATTCCGGATTATCAAATGCCGCCAAACTACGAATCTGATTTTGTATTCTTGGCATAAGGTTTAAAGTATCAATATAAACTCCATTGCCCAACACCATGTGCAGCCTGCCCACAACATCAGAATTATAAAACTCATATTTCTTCTTCCATGGTTTCGGTCTGGTATTCTTATCAACATTGGCAAGCATTCCTCTGGCTTCCGCTAATTCTCCCTGCCATTTTGCCATGCATTGTTCAACATCTTCTATTCCCAGCTTTCTTGTTTTATTAAAAAGAGCCTCCCATTGATCGGGATATGCATTCCAATTTTCATCTACAAAAGCACTATTTCCGTTTTTAAGTGCCTGTCCCTGTAATGGCAATGCAATCAAATTACCTATGCTGCTTGCCACATCCTGCGAAGGATACATTCTATCATAATAATGAAACGATTTCAGATTGATGGAAGTTGAACCTTTATCCAATAAGAGAAATCCGAAATTTCTTGCCGTTGCCGCCGATATTGCCTTTTTAAAGAAAATCCATACATGTGCCCCTTTCCCGGATCGAGATCTCTCAACTAAAGGTCTGATACCGTTAAGCTCACACATTTTTCTAAGTGCTTCTACTTCTTTATGCCACTCATTATCCGTATTTGCAAAGTCCGTAACCTCTGCTCCTTTTTCGTGATTATCAAAATCAAATACAATAAATCTGCATGTACCATTTGGCAATAAAGGATATACACCTATTACATCTGATCCATCTTCTTTTGTGCCTAACAAATGAGCAATTATTTTTTTTACATCCAGACTTATCCATTTAGTATTTTCACATTCATCACAAAACACTTTCTCTTTACGTTGTTTAGGGCAAAGCTGGTCATTCCAACGATTCGCACACTGTGGAAAATAGCCCCCGTTCTTTCCTCTTCTGGCATATACATCTTCTCTTCCCCAAAACATAGAAAAGAAACGTATTGCCATTTTCTCTGTAATATACGGCGGATTCACAATACGATTCCCTTGATCCAGGTCATATTCTTCTGCACTTTCTATTTTTTCTTCAAAAGGATTCACCTCTTCATATGAAATGCCTGCTTTCTTCAATTTATCTTTTAATATCTTGTTCTCATATTCAAGCAACCTAACCATCTTTCTCAATGAATC
>DAVZKO010000191.1:0-2869 GCA_052272205.1 Schaedlerella sp.
AACCCACGTATCCAGCTTGGAAGGCTGGTGTTCTACCATTGAACTACACCCGCGTCATCTCTGACACGAATAGTATCTTATCATATGTTTTTTGAAAATGCAAGCACTTTTTTATATTTTTTTTGCAATGTCTGTACAAGCCTTCATTGCTTCAATCACAGCACTTCGGAATCCTTTTTCTTCCAGTACACGTACTGCCTCAATGGTTGTTCCTCCCGGTGAGCATACCATGTCTTTTAATTCTCCCGGATGCTTGCCTGTCTCCAGCACCATCTTCGCACTTCCGAGTACTGCCTGTGCTGCAAACTGATATGCCTGTGCTCTCGGCATACCATCTGCCACCGCTGCATCTGCCATTGCCTCGATGAACATATATACATATGCCGGTGAACTTCCACTGACAGACACAACCACATCCATCAGATGCTCGCTGACTACTTCTACTTTACCGAATGCAGACAAAATCTGTTTTGCATGTTCCAACTCTTCTGGTGTAACAAACTCATTGTGGCATGCTGCTGTCATACCTTCTCCCACCATAGCCGGTGTATTCGGCATTGTACGAACAAGTTTTACATCCCGTCCAAACTGCTCTGCCAGCCAGTCAAGTGTCTTACCAGGTGCAATCGTAATTATGACCTGTTCCGGTTTGATGACATCTTTGATTTCTGAAATTACAGTTTCATAAAATTGAGGTTTTACGGACAAGATTACTACTTCCGCTTTTTCTGCAACTTCTTTGTTATCTGCTGTCACCTGAATGCCATACAGAGATTTTACTTTTTCACGGCCGGCTTCCAGCAAATCCGCTCCGATAATCTCTTCCGGTTTGAATAATCCGCTTTTGATCACGCCTCCCATAATAGCTCCTGCCATGTTTCCTGTTCCAATAAATCCTAACTTCATGATGTTGCCTCCTTGTCTTGTGATTTATTTTTCACTATTATAATACCTTTTTCACATCCTGCCAACATTCTAATAATCTTTCCAGCGAATATGCTGCATTTGCAGGACTGGTAGACGGAAGTCCGATGATCTCACGCCCTGTCTTTTTCTGCGTATATTTCTCATAAAGACGTTTTGCCGTTCCGCCATTTGCATATATCTTCTGAATATTCGCCTGCGCCAACACTTTCCCGATATCCGCCGGAACTACATTTTTAATACTACTGTCGCTGGAGCCGATGATGTCGCAGCTTTCAATCACGTCCCAGATTGCAATCCCATGTTCCAACAATACCTTCTTCTTTTCTTCTATCGTCTGTGGCACTTCACTCCCTGTCAGTCCTGCAATTACTTTCCAAAACCGGTTCTGCGGATGTCCGTAATAGAACTGATTTTCTCTGGATTTGACAGATGGAAACGAACCCAATATCAGTACTTTCGAATTCTCATCAAAGACCGGCTCAAATTCATGCAAAACATGTGTATACGTTTGCGCTTTCTTCTGTCCTCTTTTTTGCTCTTCTTTCATTGATTTATCACCCCATTTTATTTATCCTGATACATCACCCGTTCTGTCTCATTGCCACAACGCATCGTAATCTTCCGTTCATCCAGATATGCCATCCACAGCTTCGCCATTTTTCTGGACGTATTTAACATATCCCGCATTTCGGAATAGGTAAGTATCTCCTGCGCTTGAAAATGTTTCCTTACGTTTTGAATAACCGCTTCCACCTGTGTATTTGCTGCGTAGTACGTCTCTGCCATCATGACAAGCTCTCCTTCGTCCTGCAATATACTAAGTATATCTGAAAAGCATTCCGCCTCCATATTCTCCAGACACAATTCCTCTGGAGAAAACAATTGATATCCTGCCGAACCAAACATCGTTTTCACATGTTTTTCTATCTTACAAAATGTATCATCCTTTTGAATTTGAAATCCATTTAAGCAAATTCTGTCTCCGGTTCTTTTGATTTTCGGCTCCTTCTGCTCCGCAGATTCTAAATAGGATAAATATGCTTCAAACCTGCCCATCTCCCATCCGGCAAACACGTCTCTCTGTAATTCTTTTTTCAATGCTCCCTTTCTGTACGGATACATCCGGTGATATTGGTACAGCCATGTTTTCACCTGATTCCACATAGCATTTTCAGAAGCATACGACCAATAATACATATGCTTCTTTCCTTGTAATCGAACAATCCATTGCTGTTGTTCGAATTCCTCGAGCATTTCCTGCAGCACTTTCTCTTCTATTGAAATGTCACCCTTCATTAGATCTATTGTAACCGGACTTTGCTTTTGTTTTTGAATATATCCCAACAGGATTTCGCTTTCTTTATTCTCGTCCTTTCGTTTCAATTCTTCAAGCACTGCAGGATCTGACCTTTTATGCTTCTTCGCCATTGCATCGAGCACCACACCCCCGCCGATCGTCTCCAATGGTGAATAGAATCGTAATACAAACAGATCTTTCTTTTTAACCGCAAGCTGTTCTTCCAGCACAAGCTGGGCATATCCGCTCTCTCCTTGTTGTAATTCATTTTTACCAAATAAGATAACCCTGCACAGAACTTGTCCTGCTCCGATGTGCAGATGTAATCGGCTTTGATGTTTCACGATTCGTTTTGTCTCATTCGACATTGTGATTTTTACATCGATTCGTTCTGTCGGACACATGGAATGAACAGCCGCCACGCTATTGCCCCTTTTGACATCCTCCGTTTTAATACCAGATATCAGTAATGCTGCCCGTTGTCCTGCCACTGCTGCTTCTATGCCCTGTCCATGAATCTGAATACTCCTTACGCGCACTTCCCTTTCCTGGGGATACAGCATGACTTTGTCATCCCGTCGTACAACCCCTTCCATAATTGTACCGGCGATGATCGTCCCCCGTCCGGTCAGTGAAAAACATCTA
>DAVZKO010000192.1:0-2833 GCA_052272205.1 Schaedlerella sp.
ATTTTCTTGATTTGACCACATTTTTACGACAAATTCTTGGAAAAATATATTCGTCTGATTTTCTTACCACATTTTACGACAACGACTTATGGTTTATACCACAGCAGGTACGGTTTCTGGCAGATTCATTTTAGACATCTCATTTTCCACGTGAGACTTCTCTGCAATATGATTGTAGACATTCATTGTGATCTGTGCATCTGAATGGCCCATCACATACTGCATAACTTTTGGATTGACGTTGTTCTCACCCAGTCTAGTACATCCCGTATGACGAAGGGTATGCGATGAAATAGGCGGCATCAGCTCCGGCTCTCGCTTCTCTTTTTCTGCCAATTTGCTTTCTTTTTTATTATAGGCATTGACAATATTTTTCAGAAAGCTGTTCACTCCTGCCGGCATGATCGGACGTCCATGCTTTGTATTGAAGATGAATCCACTACGTCCACCGATCTCCACATTACTCTGCAAACCAAGCATCAAGTTCAGCTCTCTCTGTTTACGGAACGCATCATATACCCTCTGTGTCATAGGAATATCTCTGATTCCTGCATCCGTTTTGGTTTCTGAATCATGGAAACAATATCCTTCATCTCCTTCATAATACACAAGCTGTCCACCTACATGGATCTCCCGGTTCTTCATATCCACATCTGACCAGGTTAAGCCGATGGTCTCACTTACTCTCAGGCAAGCACCAAACATAACCTGCATCATTGGAAGATGAGGCTTATACACATTACTCTGTTCAACAAACTTCAGAAGTTTTTCCTGCTGTTCCAGCGTCAGTGCTTCTTTCTCCTTTGCCGGAGCCCCATAATCTCCAAGTGTTCCTGTTACCGGATTCTTACGGATAATCCCATCTTCCACTGCCAGTTCAAAACTGGGATTCAATAAGCCATAAAGACCTTTGATCGTACTGTGTGCCAGTCCTTCATCTGACAATGAGGAAAAGAACGTCCTTACGTGAGATGTCTTAAAATCTACAACGCGAATATTTCCTAAAGTATTTCGTATCCGGTAGTCCCACATACGGATATAATTCTTTTTCGTTCTTTCCTTGATATTCTTTGTTGCCATGTATCGCTCAAACAACGTATTTACAGTCAGCTTCTTGACTGATGCATCTGTAATAAGCAAATCATCCATATCCTTATTGATCTTCTTTTCCATTTCTCGCAGACTCGCCAGATCAGCTGCATAAATCGAATTACGCTTTCCGGTAATTTCATCCTTGTAGCGATACTCATAACGTCCATCCGGACGCTGGTATTCACCTGTTTTTAAATTTCTGCCTTTATTATCTTTTCTTGCCATATCAATCATTCCTTTCACTTCATTTTTCGTTATTCGGAATGATTTTTGTCCTATCGGTATCAGTCATTTACTGTCTGATATCTGCTCACAGATTAACATAATATTTTATAATTTCCAAGGGTAAATCCCTGCAAAATGCTAATTTTTATTTGCCTGATTTACAGGAATTTTTCCCTTTTTTACTTTTCATTCCGAAGGAAAGTTGTTGTATTTTATCCTCTCATCTTTCATTACACTGCCATTGCATCAAGATATTTTTTTATCTTATCCACGTTATAAAGAACTCGTCTTCCAACAATCACTCTTGCTTCTGCATAATCTGCAATTTTCTTTGCAGTTACTTCTCCGCAGGATAACAATGCCATTAATCCTTCAATATCTACCGTCAGACGGTTCTCAGCCTTATACTCTGTTGTTTTTCTCATGATGCACATACCTCCTTTCCTCCGTATTCTTCTGCATCACCTCCCAGACAGCGGTTATGCCCGTTGTCAGTACATCTACTTTTTTTTTGGATTTCTTACGATGATTTTCCATTCCGTTCGGCGTGTTGGCTTCCATTTGTATATGGCGGTGTCAACGTTACAATTGACCTCTATCAGAAATCTTTCTGAATACTGGCAGCTTCTTCTCAAGCATACCAGCCGTTGCCGGAGTATCTTCGATTTCCACATACTACTCTCTGATACAGCGGTGGAATTCTGTGTTACCTTTAAGCCCCGAAAGGCACCCATACAGCTCATTCAATTTTCAAGGTTCATTAATCAAAAGTTTCATTTTGTAGGTATACATTTTTGTACCTATTTCGATTTAATGCCATTATATCTTCCGTTACTGCTAATGTCAATACCATTTCATATGTTTTAGGTTCTTTTTTGTACTCTTTTTCATTGATTTTCTGCTAGTTTATGTTATAATATGGACAAATAAATATTTATTTCTTGATTTTACTATCTTCAACGGATGTTTATCAGGACTAATTCAGAGGTGACTTTATGAATTTTAATCTGAAACTAAAAAAAATCCGGACATTCCGGAAAATGACACAAAAAGAACTGGCAGAGAAGATTGGACTGACCGATCAGCATAGAATTGTACAATATGAAAAAGGCGTTCGTGTTCCCAAAAAAGATCTGGTTGATAAAATGGCTAAGGCTCTTGATGTCAATCCTTATACCCTCTATGATACCGCTGGACGTGACGCTTCCGAAATGATGGAACTGCTTTTCTGGCTGGATGAATTTAATCCATCTGCCCTGCATCTGTTTCTTCCTCGGAAATTTCCTGGTGAAAAATGCAATGAAGTAGCAGACACTTCCGTTTACTATCACGACAATGATAGTTGGCCGGCTCATGCTCCTGTCTGTATGTGGTTTGATTATGGGGTTCTGAATGATTTTCTGAAAGAATGGGTAGTTCGGATGGATGAACTGAAATCCGGTGTGATTACCAGAGATGAGTATTTTGAATGGAAGATCAACTGGCCACAGACTTGCGACGGTTGTGGAAAATATGA
>DAVZKO010000193.1:0-2680 GCA_052272205.1 Schaedlerella sp.
CGAGAAAAAAGCTATTTTTATAAACTTCTGATTGAATAAAATCCATTTCAGAAGCTTTTTGGATTTCAATGTGTCAAACTCCCGAAAAATTAACTTTCAAAAATTTTCGACTCTCATTTGCGATTGGTTTGGAGACTAAAAAAGGAAAATTTACATAGATTTAACATAGGGATAATATTTTCACTTTGGCGGAAGGAATATGATAAATAATGCCATAATAGTCAATAAATAAATTGTGTCGAAGCAACTGAAAAATATAAAATAGGAGAGAAGAGAATGAAGAACATTTACATGAACCGTGAGTTATCGTGGCTGAAATTCAATGAGCGAGTGCTGGAGGAAGCGGAAAATCCGGAAGTGCCGTTGTGTGAACGCATGACATTTGTATCAATTTATCAAAGTAATCTGGATGAGTTTTTCCGGGTCAGAGTTGGATCACTGCAAGATCAGATGTTGTTAAATACAACAATCCGGGAGAATAAGACAAATATGACAGCAGAAGAACAGATTCAGGCTATTATAAAAGAAGTGAAACGGTTGAATCGGAGAAAAGACAAAGCTTATGCTGAACTTATGAAAAGATTTGAAGGATATGGCGTTAAGCTGATCGATTTTGCTTCGGCCAAACCGGATGAGAAGAAATTTCTGGAAAGATATTTTAATCAGGAAATTATGCCGCTTACTTCGCCAACAATTGTTGCAAAGAGACAGCCTTTTCCGTTTTTGAAAAATGAAGAAATCTATGCCGTAGTGGTGCTTGAAACAAGAAGCAAAAAGGAACGAATCGGAATTATTCCATGTAGTAACAATATGCTCTCCCGCATGATTGAACTTCCGGGAGATAAGGGAAGATATATGTTGCTGGAAGAGTTGATTCTTCATTATATCGGAAATGTTTTCAAAGGATATAAAGTGAAGGGAAAATCACTGATTCGTGTTGTGAGAAATGCGGATATTGATGCAGATGCAGTGTATGATGAGGACTTGGATTATCGTGAATTTATGGCAGATTTGATGAAGCAGAGAAAGAAACTGTCACCGGTTCGTTTGGATATGTCCAGAGAAATGGATAAGACAGTGATTGAGGCACTTTGCAGATATCTGGAAATGACACCGGATCGTGTGTTTAAAAGTGAAGCACCGTTAGAATTGTCATTTATTTTCCAGATTCAGGATTTGCTTAGAAAAAACAGCGAGCTTTTCTATGAGCGAAGAGTTCCCCAGAAGAGTCCTGCTTTTCAGGATGGACAGAGTATGCTTGCTCAAATCAAAGAAGAAGACAAGTTATTGTCTTATCCGTATGAGTCCATTCGCCCATTTTTGAAAATGTTATCCGAAGCAGCAGAGGATGACAACGTCATTTCCATCAAGATGACATTGTATCGCCTGGCGAAACAAAGCAAGGTGATCGAGGCATTGTGTGAAGCTGCGGAAAATGGAAAAGAAGTTGTTGTGCTTGTAGAATTGCGTGCACGTTTTGATGAAGAAAATAATATTCGCTGGTCTCGCATGCTCGAAGCGGCAGGATGTCAGATCATTTATGGATTGGAAGGTTATAAAGTTCATTCGAAATTATGTCTGATTACAAGACGTGGTACCAATGGAATCGAGTATATTACGCAGATTGGTACAGGAAATTATAATGAAAAGACGGCGAGATTATATACGGATTTATCACTTATGACTGCGAATGAACAGATTGGAATGGAGGCAGCTAGGGTATTTCAGGCGTTGACAAAAGGAGAGGTAATGCATGAGACAGATCATCTTCTTGTTGCACCAAAATGTCTTCAATCTAAAATTATCAAGATGATTGACGAGGAAATTCAGCATAAAAGAAACGGTGAAGATGCGTACATTGGATTGAAATTAAACTCTCTTACAGACAAGCGGATCATGGAAAAATTGAATGATGCTTCGAAAGCAGGCGTGAAAATCGAGATGATCGTGAGAGGAATTTGCTGTCTGGTTCCTGGAGTAAAAGACGAAACAGAAAATATACAGATTACCAGCGTTGTTGGCAGATTTTTGGAACATTCGAGAATCTATATTTTCGGTTGTGGAGAGAGAACGAGGTATTATATTGGTTCCGCAGACTTTATGACAAGAAATACAGTAAAACGTGTGGAAGTTGCTGCACCGATTTATTCAGAAAAGATCAAATCTCAGATTCGAGAAATTTTTGACTTGATGTTAAAAGATAATAAAAAAGCAAGGGTGGAAGATAATAAAGGAAATTATACCTTGAAAGAATGTGTGGGTGAAGCGTACAATTCCCAGGAAATGTTGTACCAGTTGGCATATGACCGAGCTGCAAGGAGAATGATATCGAACCTGGCGGCAAATATAGGGACAGAATAAAGAGATATATAAATAGAATTAATAAATATAAATAAGAAAAAAATATAAATAATTATTGAAAAAATATGACGACACATTTTGACAAAATATGCAAAACGTGGTAAGGTGAATTGTACTGAAAGGTGTAAATGACAGAATGCATTTGCACCTTATTTTGTTGTGAACACTTGGCGAGGTTTTCTCGAGTCTGGTGAGCACACACACCTCGGCATTTCGTGAGGTTTTTCGAACTTAGTGTCCGATGGTGTTACTTATTGTTGTAGGTAGGTAATTGCGAAACAAGTTCGCAATCTCGGCTAAAAATGGGTAAGAATCCTGC
>DAVZKO010000194.1:0-2668 GCA_052272205.1 Schaedlerella sp.
GAAAACAAAAACAAAAAAGCACCAAAACCAATTTCACGAAAGAGAAAGTCTATCCAGAATTAGCATAAAATGCTAATTTGAAACAGGCTTCTAATTTGCGTGGATTATACTAGTAATTTGTGCGATGGACGATATATCATAAGAGCAATAAAAATCAGTACAGCAGTGATAGATAAGCTGAGCGGATATGCAGTCATGATTGTCCAAAATGTTTTATGTGATGGGAATACGGTAAAAATCCACAGTATTCTCACACCGCACACACCGATGATCGTAAGGATGGCAGGGGCAATGAAATCTTCGATGATGCACAACAACAATACTTTTTTGCATCGTTTTAATTGTCTCGCACCATAGTTTTGACCGGTAAATGTGGTACACGCCTGACTGAATGAGTTAAATACATCGTAAGCAAATATTTCAATGTTGAAGGCTGCACTGATTGTAGTACCAAGACTGTTGATCGCCGCTTGAATAACAATATTGGAAATAGCAAATACGGCGGTTTGAATTCCGGCAGGAAGCCCAATCTGCATAATTTTTTTAAATACTTTAAAGTCAAACCGGAATTCGTGTTTTTGGACACGGATTACCTGTTTGGTTCGAATCAACTTTATAAATAGCAGGATTGAACTTATGAGATTCGAGATTACAGTTGCAATAGCAACTCCGTTTACGGTCATATTTAATACAATTACAAAAAATAAATTTAGAAGCACATTTAATATTCCGGAAATGGCAAGGTCAGAGGCATTAAAAAGTTGTTCTAAGATTCCGGTTGCTGCAACAGGAAGCGCATATTGTATGATTTTATTCCAAATCGGACCATGTAGCATATCCATTTTGGATGATAAGGCTTTTGTAGTTTCCAAGTTTTATCACCTTTCTTTATATTTTTTTCTATACAATTATATGGGAAGTGAAACTATATAGCAAATATATATAAGCTGCACAATACAATTGAAGAATTCGTAGGAAAGTTGTATAATTTTCCTTATAAATACAGAGGAGGTCTTTGTTATGGGACGTTTGAATGGGAAAGTAGCAGTAATCACAGGAGGAAATTCTGGTGTAGGTGAGGCAACAGCCAAATTATTCGCCAAAGAAGGAGCAACTGTTGTAATTACAGCAAGAAGAGAAGCAGCCTTGGAGAAGGTGGCAGATGAAATCAAAGCGGCAGGCGGTGAGGTATATGCAGTTTCAACAGATATTTCTAAACCGGAAGACCCGGAGAAGTTGATGGAAGCAGTAATTGAGAAATATGGCAAAGTAGACATACTTGTTAACAATGCAGGTGTTCTGGAATCTGGATTGAAACCAATCGACAGATATACAGATGAAGATTTGGACCGCATTGTTGAGACAAACCAGAAAGGAACAATGCGTTGTATGCGTGCCGCAACAAAACGGATGCAGGCAGGAGCTTCGATTGTAAATGTGGCATCTATTGCAGGAGCAAAGGGATGTGGCGGAGCTGCATACGTATCGTCAAAAGCTGCAATTATCGGTGTGACAAAACATACTGCACTTCGTTTCCAGCAGACAGGTATTCGTTGCAATGCAATCTGTCCGGGAAATATTATTACACCTATGACGACAGGAACAGATCCGGCTGCACTTGACCCGGATATGATTGGTGCAATGGCAACACACAGTAATTTGAAGACACCTTCCTGTACAGCAGAAGATGTAGCAAATGTAATCCTGTTCTTTGCAAGTGATGAATCAAGAGCGATTACAGGCCAGGCAATTGTGACAGATTTTGGAGCAATGTTATAAAGAGATACATAAATATTCAGAATAAATAGACAAAAATGCGATACGAAAAAGAACTGGGATTAGTTACCAGTTCTTTTTTCGATTCTATGTATCTTTTTTATAATTAAAATGAACAATTCTTCAGGATTTCTTTAATCTCATCTAAATTCTTTGCGAAAAATATACCTTGTTGCCGTTCTGGGGTTGACAATCCTTTTTCAATCATAAGCAAAAGTAAATCTTTTAAGCTATCATAAAAGCCATCCAAATTATAGAAGATACAAGGTGCATCAAGGTGTTTTAATGCCACTTTGGACATAACTTCTGCGATTTCTTCCAGAGTTCCTGTTCCACCCGGAAAAGCAATAAACGCATCTCCGAGTTCGATCATTTTTGCTTTTCGTTCTTCCATATCTTTGGTGACAATTAATTCGGTTAAATCTTCCAACTGTAATTCTTCATCTATAAAGAATTGTGGTTCAACACCGATTACCTTTCCACCTGCGGTTAGAGTACTTATAGCAATTTTACCCATGAGTCCCGATTTTGAACCACCATACACAAGCGTGTTGTTATGTTTGCCAATCCATGTGCCAAGTTCTTGAACAGCGATTCCAAGAGCGGAATCATTACCTTCAAAAGCTCCAAGATAGACTGTGATATTCATAGTAATATTCCTCCAATATTTTAACATCTTTTATAAGTATATCATAATTAGCAGATGTAAAAAGAATTACTTAAAAATGTAAAATATTAAGAATGTATGTATGAAGCTTACAGAGGCAGACGATGAAGAATTTGATAAACTGGATTATGAAGAGGAAAGACTAGGGGCTGTCTTACAGGAGATTAACGTTTTATCCAGTGTGTCGTAAAACCCCTTGCTTTAGCTATGGGGATATAAGACACT
>DAVZKO010000195.1:0-2661 GCA_052272205.1 Schaedlerella sp.
ACGTTACATATTCCTCATGGCTGAACCCGAACAGCACTGCCATTCCCAGAATTAGCATTTGTGATTGTCGTTTTGGGCAATAAAAATTGCTGTCTTGGCGCAGTCGGTAGCGCGTCGCCTTGGTAAGGCGGAGGTCGGGGGTTCAAGTCCCCTAGGCAGCTCGACTTTATCCCGGGAACACTTAAAGTGTGTTTCCGGGATTTTTATATATTAGGGAAGAACATTTTCTAATATAAACGCTCTGCGAGGATGTAATACTGTGTGACGTATAAGGAAACTGTCGCAAACGGCCGCCGCGGGCGTCAGAATGTGCCTTGGTACATTCTAGGCTTGAAATTTTTAGAAGAATCCATCTATTACGGAAACGAGTTGGATAAATTCCACACAAAGTTCGGTCTTGTTTTCCTGCTCTTCCAACAGAAGGTCAAATGTTGGAATTCCCCACACACTGTGATTTGCGTTCTCCCAATCTCGAATTAAAATTGTCTTTAAACGAAGAAACAGCTCTTCCCACTCCGCTGCATCCATTGGAGCATATAGATAAATTTCAATGTTGTTCTTCATGTAATCCAGAAAACGATAAAACTGAGGGATTCCGATACTTGGAATGTCTCTTACAAATTTCATTAATGAATTCAGCGCATCGCGAAGAGGGATTAGCTGACTTCTTTCTAGGTTCTTCATACACGTACCTGTGCTTTCCTGCTTTACAAAAAGCCCTTTCTTTTTAAGACAGATGAGGCGTTGAATACTTACGTTGAAAATCCGTTTTCTTTCAAAATGCAACAAAATGTTTCATAAATTTGTAGACTTTTTATTCTTTAGAGGATAGAATGAATGCATTGTTTAGAATTTTATAAATGAGGAGGAAGATTTCGTATGAAATTTGTAATACAAAGAGTTACAGAATCATCGGTTTCTGTGGATGGTATTGTTATTGGACAGATTGGGAAAGGATTTATGGTATTGATCGGTATTGCAGAATCGGATACAGAAGAAGTGGCAGATAAACTGATTCGCAAATTGATAGGACTTCGTATCTTTGAGGATGAAAATGGTAAAACCAACCTGTCGCTGGCAGATGTGAATGGAGAACTTCTTTTGATTTCTCAATTTACGTTATATGCGAACTGTAAAAAGGGAAATCGACCGAGTTTTATAGAGGCCGGATCACCGGATAAAGCAAATGCATTATATGAATATATTATTGCAAAATGCAAAGAACAGGTTGCAATTGTGGAGAAGGGAAGTTTCGGCGCAGATATGAAAGTTTCACTTGTAAATGACGGTCCGTTTACGATCATTCTGGATTCAGAAAAATTATAAAAATTAAAATTGACCCAATACGAAACGATTTACCGCAAAATCAGCTTGCTGTCATATCTGATTTATGGTAAAATTATATGCAGATTTTACGATAGTAGGAGGCAATCATGGAGAACGAGACTGTTTCAAAGAATTTTATAGAACAGGAAATAGATAAAGATTTGGCGGAGGGAGTATATGATCATGTCTGTACTCGATTTCCACCGGAACCGAACGGATACTTGCATATCGGACATGCAAAGTCTATTTTACTGAATTATGGTTTGGCGCAGGAATATGATGGGGAATTCCATATGCGTTTTGATGATACAAACCCGACAAAAGAGAGAATGGAATTTGTGGATTCTATCAAAGAAGATATCAAATGGCTGGGAGCAGACTGGAAACAGCATTTGTATTTTGCATCCGATTATTTTGATCAGATGTATGACTGTGCGGTAAAGCTGATCAAAAAAGGTAAAGCATATGTATGTGATCTGACAGCAGAGGAGATTCGCCAGTACCGTGGAACATTGACTGAGGCTGGTAAAGAAAGTCCATATCGCAACAGAAGTGTAGAAGAGAACTTGCAGCTCTTTGAAGAGATGCGTGATGGCAAGTACGAGGACGGAACAAAGGTACTTCGTGCGAAGATTGATATGGCATCACCGAATATCAATATGAGAGATCCGGTTATTTATCGTGTGGCACATATGACACATCATAATACAGGAGATAAGTGGTGCATCTATCCGATGTATGACTTTGCACATCCAATTGAGGATGCAATTGAAGGAATCACACATTCTATTTGTACATTGGAATTTGAAGATCATAGACCATTATATGACTGGGTTGTGAGAGAATGTGAGTTCACAACACCACCGAGACAGATTGAATTTGCTAAATTATATTTGACCAATGTTGTAACAGGTAAGCGTTACATCAAAAAACTGGTTGAAGATAAGATTGTAGATGGATGGGATGATCCACGTCTGGTTTCTATCGCAGCACTCAGAAGAAGAGGTTTTACGCCGGAATCCATCAAGATGTTTATCGAGATGTGCGGTATTTCAAAAGCACAGAGTTCTGTAGATTATGCGATGTTAGAGTACTGCATTCGCGAGGATTTGAAATTAAAGAAACCTCGTATGATGGCAGTATTGAATCCAATCAAGCTTGTAATTGACAACTATCCGGAAGGACAGATAGAGTATCTGGATGTGCCGAACAATCTGGAGAATGAAGAATTGGGGACAAGAAAAGTTCCGTTTTGTCGAGAGCTTTATATCGAGCGTGATGCTTTATGGAGGAACCACCGAAGAAATATTTCCGTCTCTTCCCGGATAATGAAGT
>DAVZKO010000196.1:0-2634 GCA_052272205.1 Schaedlerella sp.
ACCGTAGATGTGGAGGAGAGGTTTCATGTTATTTTACCAGCAAGCATACCGTCTCAACGGTATTCCCTTTGTCCCACAAAAGTTCCGTAACTTCCCCGCCATCCTTGAACACCGGAAAATTCAGGCCAATCCGCTTTAGCGGATATTCAGACTCGTCATTCCTGTAAATTTCAATTTCCTTAATCAAGGCTGTGACCACATTTCTCTTTTCTTCGTCATTTATTATATTATAAACGCAGTCGAAATTCACCATGATTTTGTAAATATTCTCAAGAGTAATTGCCTGTTGCTTAATTGCATCTCGCCGAAGTCTGGCATCTTCGATTTTTTCCTCCAGCTCAACAATGACATCATATAGGGAATCTAACCGCAAGGTCATATCATGGAGCTTTCGTTCCCGGTATTTTGCATCAGCAGGGAGACTGTCAATTTCCCGTTCCAATCTTGTTTTATTCAGATCAACTTCCTTCAGCTTTGCCTGATAGCCCTCCAGTTCTTTATCCACTGCTTTCGTGTCAATCTGAACGCCAATCCGTTTTTTAATGGCCTGGGCATATTCCTCATTCCTTACGATCTCACGAATTGCCTCAATGACCATCGGTTCAATATCGGTCTTTTTCAGCATTGCCTTATATTCACAATGCTTACCCCTGACCATCCTATTCCGACTACATACATAATAGTAAATTTCTTTGTAAGTGCCATCTTTATTTGTCCATGCGTGTTTATTCGTATACATGGGACTTCCACAAACCGGGCATTTCAGCAGACCTGATAACAAATGAACTCGATCCCGCCCAATTTTTGACGGTTGCTTTACTCCGGTTCTAAGACGCTTGGCATGAGCCTTTTCCCATACCTCCTCACTAACGATTCCTTTATGCTGTCCCTCTGTCAGAATGTAATCGTCATTTCTTTTCATCTGGTAATCGTTTTTTGTGCCTTTGACTTTTTCCTTCGTTCTCCGTCCATAGGCAATTTTACCGCAATAAACCGGGTTATCCAATATCAGTTTAATAAAATGTCCTGTCCAATCCTCTAATGTGCCATTCTGCCTCGGAATTTTCCGTATACCTTGTAAGTTCAACTGATTCGCAATACCACCCAAACCGATTTCCGATGAAGTATATAATTCAAAAATCTTCCGTATTGCCACAGCCTCTGTTTCTTCAATCATCAGCTTGTTATCTTCCAGTGTATATCCGTAGGGAGCAAAGCCACCATTCCATCCACCTTGCCGTGCCTTTTCGCGCCGTCCGTTCATCGTCTGCTCGATAATATTCTCACGCTCAATCTCAGCCACAGCAGATAGTACAGAAATCAAAAGTTTTCCGCTTGTCTGAGAGGAATCAATCCCTTCTTCTATGCAAATCAGATTTACACCATAAGATTGAACCAACTCCAAAGAGTTAAGTATATCTGCTGCATTACGGCCAAACCGTGACAGCTTATACACTAAAATATAGTCAATGTCCAAGCCATCCTCAATATCTCTGAGCATTTTTTGAAAGGCAGGCCGTCCCTCGATGGATTTACCGGATTTACCGGCATCTTCATAAGTATCAACAATGATCATTTCCTCACGATCCGCAAATCGTGTCAGCATATTTTTTTGACCTTCCAGGCTGTATCCGTCCACTTGCATCTCTGTGCTGACCCTCGGATACAAAACACAGCGTTTTCCATATCGATTCATAATTCATACCTCCAAAATTTACTTTTGGAAAATATCCTATGTAAAGCTGCGATTCTCACGCAGCTCCGTCAACCTCGCCCAGCACTCTCATACCATATTTCTCGATGATATGTGCCAGCGAAGTGATAAACGCTTCAAATTTTTGTTCCGCCAGAAGTTCTTCTGACCGGATTTCATCTGAAGGAATCAATGCGCTTTTATTCTGGATATTCTCCATTCAGAATCACCTCCGCAATTCCTAACGAAATTATAACTCTACTTGCACAGCCTGAAAATGATACGGCCTTTTGGCACTTTTATGTAATCCCCAGACTGCACAAGAGCGTCTTGTTTATGTTTTCCATGTCATCCTTGTTTAGATGACCAATATAGTTTTTTAACCTCGACTTGTCGATTGTTCTGATCTGTTCCAGCATAACAACAGATGGTTTCACCAAACCGCATCTGTCATTTAAGTGGTAATGCGTGGGGAACTTTCTGCTTTTTTTGCTTACACTGGTAATTGCTGCAATAATAATCGTAGGACTGAAACAATTTCCCACATTGTTTTGAAGAATGAGTACAGGACGAGAGCCACTTTGTTCGGAGCCGATACCAGGACTTAAATCAGCCGAATATATGTCACCTCGATGGAATTTTTCAAACATCACTCTCGCCTCCTTAATATCTTAATACTTAAACAGCCGCACCAGTCTGAAAGAAATCTTCCGATAAAAACCTGGTGCGGCTACTGTTATTCTGTTCGGATTACTCGTCACATTTGCCACGCACCCCTGACGAGGGGGACATTCCCGGTCTCCGCTGGCGCGGCTGTCATAACTCCGCAGCGTCGTTTTACTCGTGCGCCGCAGGGTTCCCCCCAAGTCTTTAGGAGGCCGTGAGGAAGTATCTTTAAGCCCCCATGCAGTCACCGCGCCCGAAATGCCACTTTCGGGGTT
>DAVZKO010000197.1:0-2544 GCA_052272205.1 Schaedlerella sp.
GTGATCTGTGGCGTTACCACAAATCCGTCCCTGATTGCGAAAGAGGAGAGAGATTTTACAGAAGTCTATTATCAGCCGAAATATGAGACAAGAAGCAAGACGCCGAATGGCGCAGAAGCATTGGTAAGATGGAATCATCCGAAGAGAGGTATCATACATCCGTCCCAATTTGTACCGGTACTTGAAAAAAATGGGTTTATTGGGGATTTGGACATATATGTATGGAAAACCGTCTGCAGACAGCTAAAGGCATGGAAAGAAAAAGGTATCCAGGCAGGTCCGATATCCGTTAATGTGGCAAGGGCAGATATCCAGAATCCGAATCTGGTAGAGTATCTAACTACACTGGTAGAGGAATATGAACTTGCACCGGAAAATCTTTGTATTGAACTTACCGAAAGTGCTTATATGGACAGTCCTCTGGCAATCAACGAGGTTGTGAAGAAGCTTCATGAAGCAGGATTTTCAGTTGTCATGGATGAGTTTGGAAAAGGATATTCTTCCTTGAATGTTTTAAAAGATGTTGATGTTGATTTTCTTAAAATTAATATGAAATCACTCTCACTCGATCCGACCAATGTCAAGAGTAAGAGAATTCTCTCGTCTGTCATCGCAATGATGCAGTGGCTTGATATTCCGGTTATTACGATGGAGGTCGAGACAGAGGAAGAGTATACGTTCTTAAAGAGCGTAGGATGTGAATATATCCAGGGATTTTATTTCGTGGAACCGTTACCGGCAGAAGAGTACGAACAGCTGCTAACAGGGCAGAACGATTAAGTTTCTGATAAAAGAAAACAGGATTTACATGTGATGTGATATGCTCCCTTCTAGGTAGACAAGTGAAATAATAAAAACTTGTCACTTAGAAGGGAGCATATTTTATGGGAAGAAAAGCAAAATTCTCTTTTGAAACAAAAATAGATATTGTCCTGCGATGTCTAAATGGAAAAACTACTGCAATTCAAGAAGGAAGGCGGTTGGGGATTGATCCCAGGAGAATCTATGAATGGATTTCGCTCTATCAGTCAATAGGGGAAGCCGGACTTGTAACTACTTCCAAAAACACAGTCTATTCTGCTGAACTCAAAGCCAGTGCTGTATCTGATTACCTAAGTGGAAAAGGATCACTGGCAGATATTTGTAGAAAATACCAGATTCGGTCTTCTTTTCAACTACGGAACTGGATTATGAAGTATAATGGTCATGAGAAGTTACAAGCTTCCGGAACAGGAGAAAACCCAATCATGACCAAAGGGAGAAAAACTACATTTGATGAGCGAATCGAAATCGTTCAGTATTGTATTTCTCATATGTATAATTATAGTGAAACCGCAGAGAAGTATGGCATTTCTTATCAGCAGGCACGCAATTATACAATTAAGTATGAAGAAAATGGAATTGAGGCATTACAAGACCGTCGAGGGAAGAGAAAAGCCCCTGATTCCCTGAACGAAATAGAAAAACTTCGAGCAGCGTTAAAATTAGAAAAAGCAAAACGTCAAAAAACAGAAATGGAACTATCATTTCTAAAAAAACTCGACGAAATAGAGAGGAGGCGGGGCTGAGTCTGTTAAAACATGAGTATATTTATCAGGCAGTTAAAGAAGAAAATGAAACTCACAACTATCCGATTTGTGAACTTTGTAAACTGGGAAACATAAGCAGAGCAGCCTATTACAAATGGCTTCATAGAAAAATACCGGTCAATGAAATTGAAAATCTTCGCATTGCAGAAGAGATTGAAAAAATACATACAGAGTCACCAGATAAAGGATACCGTAGAATTCGAGATGATCTGGAACGTTATCATGATATAAAGATAAATGATAAACGGGTACTTCGTATCTGTCGAAAAAAAGATATCAAATCCACAATAAAATACACGAATCATGGATGTACACGTCAGGCTGTAAATCCACAGTTTATAGCCGAAAATGTGTTAAATCGAAAATTTTCTGCGGAGGCACCAAATCAAAAGTGGCTTACAGATGTAACAGAATTTAAATACTATATCGGAATGGAAAAACATAAAGTGTATCTTAGTGCAATACTGGATTTATATGATCGTCGAATTGTATCTTATGTAATTCGAGATAACAATAATAATGCACTGGTATTCGACACATTTGACAAAGCAATCGCTAATAATCCTAATGCGCATCCATTATGTCATAGTGATAGAGGATTTCAATACACCAACCGTTTATTTCACGCGAAACTGGAAGCGGCTGGCATGACTCAGAGTATGTCCAGAGTTGCAAAGTGTATTGATAATGGTCCAATGGAAGGATTCTGGGGAATATTAAAAAGGGAACGTTACTATGGAAAGCGATTCACAGACAGAGAAACTCTGGTAAAAATGATAGAGGATTACATAGATTACTATAATAATAAACGTTTACAAAGAAATCTCGGAGTTTTAACACCGATGGAAAAACATGCGATTTATTTACAGGTAGCATAAAAAGTGCCAGCAGATAATCTCTGCTGGCAAGAAAAATTTATATTTTTTCAATTGTCTACTTGACGGGGAGCAGTTCA
>DAVZKO010000198.1:0-2515 GCA_052272205.1 Schaedlerella sp.
AAATAATCGTAAGAGACATTTAATGCATGAGCGAGCTTTCTCGTAGTAGAGATTCGTGCGATGGTGCCGGAACTTTCATAAGCTGCAATCGCACGCTGGGATACGCCGACCAGTTCGGCAAGTTCTTTCTGTGTCAGATGATTTTGTTCTCGTTGATATTTAATCTTGTCTGAAAAATTCATAGTGGGATCCTTTCCAAGTTTTTGAAATCGTAACTTCATCAACTTTATAAAAACTATTGACAGAGTTCATTATCACGTATAAAATACAAACAAATGTTCGTGAAGTTAGTAGAAATTATAATCTATAAACTTCACAAAGTCAATATGAAGCAAAGAACTTTTATTATGATTTTTAAGACTGGTAGGTGAATGTTATGAGCAGGACAATTCTCCATTCAGATATGAATTGTTTTTACGCAAGTGTCGAGATGCTGCATCATCCGGAACTTGCCGGAAAGCCGATGGCAGTCGGTGGTGATCCGGAGGCAAGACATGGAATTGTGCTGACTGCGAATTATATTGCAAAGCGAGCCGGAGTAAAAACAGGTATGGCATTGTGGCAGGCAAGACAGGTTTGCCCGGAAATAATTTTTGTACCGCCTCGCATGGATCTTTATTTGAGGTTTTCCAGAATGGCACAGGAGATTTACAGTGAATATACGGATCAGAGAGAACCATTTGGGATTGATGAAAGCTGGCTGGATGTGACTGCAAGCACTTCTATCAAGGGAGACGGAATGAAGATTGCGAAAGAGATCAGCAGTCGGATTAAATATGAACTGGGCGTTACCGTAAGTATTGGTGTTTCCTGGAATAAGATATTTGCAAAGCTTGGTTCAGATTATAAAAAGCCGGATGCCATCACAGAGTTTTCCAAAGACAATTACAAGGATATTGTATGGAAACTTCCAGTGGGTGATTTACTTATGGTTGGAAGAAGCACTGAACGGACGATGAAGAAACTAGGTATTTGTACAATCGGAGATCTGGCAGGTGCAGAACCTTCTATATTAGAAACATATCTTGGAAAGATGGGATTGGTACTTCATACCTTTGCAAATGGATGGGATGAAACTCCAGTTTCAGTAGAAGGATATAAAGCACCGATCAAGTCTATCGGGAATAGCACAACACCACCAAGAGATCTTGTTAGTGAATTGGACGTGAAGATAATTTTGATGGCTCTTTCAGAAAGTGTAGGAGCAAGGCTTCGTGAAAATGGTTTTCAATGCAGGACAGTAGAAATCTCGATTCGGGATAATGGACTGTATCATTTCACGAGACAGTGCAAGTTGGACAGGGCAAGTAATCTTACAGAAGAAATTGCCAGAACAGCATTTGAGTTATTTCAGAAAAATTATAACTGGGAACATCCAATTCGTAGTCTTGGTGTTCGAGGATGTGATCTGGTATCAGAAGAGATGCCTTATCAGCTTGATTTATTTATGGATGAAACGAAAAGAGAAAAAATCAAAAAAATGGACCAGGTGGTAGATGAGATCCGTGGAAGATTCGGCTATCAGAGTATTCAGAGAGCATTTATGTATCAGGATAAGATACTCGCACAGTTAAATGCTAAGGAACACACGGTTCATCCACAAGCATATTTTCATGGATAGGAGAGAGCAGGTGTTTTGTAATGACAGCTAAAGTGTATGTAGATGTCCTGGCGGTATTCAGCCGGGAAGGAGAATTGATTCCTACAGCGTTTGTCTGGGAAGATGGACGTAAGTATGCGATTGATAAGGTTTCAAAACCGGAGCGTTGTGCCAGTCGAAAAGCTGGCGGAATCGGGTATCGTTATACATGTCAGGTGGGCGGAAAAATCTGCCATCTGACTTATGAGGAAAATTACAAATGGTTTATGGAACGTAAATAATGGCACCCTAAAAGGGAGCCCTGAATCAGGGCCCCCTTTGAAGAGATAGGATGAGAACATCAGCAGTCGGGGATACATCCTTTCCCATGAGAACCGATTGCTTTCAATAGATCATACAGTTGCCGGTCAGCCAGAAATAGAAGCTATCCCACAGCGGATATTTCTGCGGAATCTGCATGAAGAGATGTTAGGACAGTGACAGACTGTGAATGGAACAAACAATACAATGATTGGTCTGGCTGCGGAAACGGTCGGGAAGGAGGACAATTATGCAGAGAATACAGGATATGTTTATCAATATGGAAGAAGTGGCAGAGGATGCTTATAAGAATACGGAATTATTGCTGAGTCAGTATACCAAGGTAATGTTCCGTATTGAGAAGAATCTTGTGGATATAGATTATGAAATGTATGCAGAAGAAAGGAAGCATCTGAAGTAAATGTTATATGATTTGGTAGATTTTGATGCGACTGCAGAGAAACGCAGAATCCAGGAAAAGCTTCTGAATAATGATATGAATCTCTGTTTGCTTGAAATTATGAGAGATTCCCTGATAGCTTTGAGGGATTATCCAAAGAATGGACAGCTGTATTATCGGCTTTTGAAATATAGATATTTTGAAGCAGGAAATAC
>DAVZKO010000199.1:0-2397 GCA_052272205.1 Schaedlerella sp.
GTGCTATGCAGCAGGCTACGGTACAGCTTGGTAAAATCGGAATCCAGACGATTGTAAATACGATGGGTGTCTCCGCAACCGCTGCATTTTCCGCAGTCAACCGAATTGATGACTACGCGTATACTCCGCAACAGAATATCGGGCATGGTATGACTTCCTTGATGGCACAGAACTATGGTGCCGAAAAAAAAGAACGTATGAAAGAGGGATTTTGCTTCGGCATGATACTCGAGATCATATACGGAATTCTTATTTCCCTTGTATGCTTCTTGTTCGCCCGCCCATTGATGACGCTTTTTACTACAGATGAAACGGTCATCCAACTCGGTGTCACTTATCTACGGCTCATGTCCTTTGTGTATATCCTCCCGGCTATTACCAATGGCTTGCAGGGATATTTCCGAGGCATTGGCGATCTGAAAATTACACTTTTGAGCAGTTTCATGAATATGGGAGTCCGTGTAATTGCCGCTATTCCGTTGGTATTTGTTTTTCACTTTAATATGGAAGCACTGCCATTCTCTTATCTGGCGGGCTGGGTTGCGATGTTGATTTGCGAACTACCACTTTTGATCAAGAATTATAAACATTTGCATAATTAAAAAAAGACTTCATGTATAGAATCATTTTCCATACATGAAGTCTTTCTTATGATCCAGCTATCATTCGATATCTATTATTTTCCAATCTGATCAAATAACTTCTTCAGATTCTCATCAAACGGAGCTTTAACCACGCCATATTCCGTAACAATACCCGCGATCAATTCATGATCTGTCACATCAAAGCACGGATTGTATACCTTTACACCTTCCGGTGCCATACGCTCCTGATACCACATCTCTGTAATCTCTTCCGCCGGACGTTCCTCAATTGGAATCTCTTTTCCTGACTTCAGCTCCATGTCGATTGTGGATGTCGGTGCACAAATATACACCGGAACACCATACTGTTTCGCAACACATGCAACCACTGATGTTCCAATCTTATTCGCTGTATCTCCATTGGCTGCTACTCTGTCGCAACCTACAAACACTGCATTGACAAGACCTTTTTTCATCACTGCCGAAGACATATTATCGCAGATCAATGTTACATCCATACCTGCTGCATGTAATTCAAATGCTGTGAGTCTTGCTCCTTGCAGCAGCGGACGTGTCTCATCCACAAATATATGGAAATTGTATCCCTGTTCCAATCCCAAATACATCGGTGCAGTAGCCGTACCATATTTGACTGTTGCAAGCTGACCGGCATTGCAATGTGTCAATAATCCGTCACCCGGTTTTACCAGTTCCAGGGCGTAAGTACCTATCTTTCTGCAAACCTCGATATCTTCATCATGAATTCTGACCGCTTCATCATGAAGAAGATTCTTCAGCTCTGCCACTGTCTTGTCCTGATTCTCATCAACCACTCGTTCCATGCGATTCAATGCCCAGAAGAGATTGACTGCTGTTGGTCTGGATGTTGCGAGATATTCTTTCGTCTTCTTAAATTCCTGACGAAAGACTTCCATATCTTCCGTGTCTACTCTCCATGTCACAACATATACTCCGATTGCTGCAGATACTCCGATTGCCGGCGCTCCACGCACTTGAAGTAAATAAATTGCATTCCAGATACTCTTTGCATCTGTCAGAGACAGCATCTCAATCTTGCCCGGCAATTTTGTCTGGTCAATGATCACCAATGCTTTATTCTCCTCATCCAATGCTACTGTTTCATAGTCCAAAATTGTAGAACTCATTTATAATCCCTCCTAAATGGTATCTTTATCTGATAGCCAAAGATTACGCATTCTTTTCCTCGATATCCATGATCAAATCCACTCGTCTCTGGTGTCTTCCACCCTCGAAATCTGTATCCAGCCATGTCTCTACAATCATCTTCGCCAGCTCAGCGCCAACAACTCTTGCTCCGAATGCAAGGATATTGCAGTCATTGTGTTGTCTTGACATTCTTGCCGTATATGGTTCACTACATACAGCTGCACGCACACCTTTTACCTTGTTGGCAGCCAACGAAATACCAAGTCCTGTTCCGCAGATCAGAATACCGCAGTCCACTTCTTTTGCAACAACTGCTCTTCCGACAATCTCTCCATATACCGGATAATCACAACTCTCGGAAGAATTTGTTCCATAATCGACAACCTCATGTCCTTTTTCTTTCAAGAATTCGATAATCTCAGCCTTCAGTTCCAGTGCGGAATGATCATTACCAATACCAATTTTCATAATCTTTTGCTCCTCATTTTCTCTTATTTTATTTCAATCAGCATATTGCCTGTACTCTTCTTATTCTGACTGTTTACCTTGAAAATGTCAAGACAAGGGGATGTACTTTTCAAAGTACTTTTTTCTTGCACGGAGGATTCTTCCAACTGTCTTTTAT
>DAVZKO010000200.1:0-2350 GCA_052272205.1 Schaedlerella sp.
TTCGCGAAGTGCGTAAGGCCTGTTTACAAAACATTCCAGAAGAGTCCAGTGTGCAGAGCATTGTTCCGGTTCCATCAAACCTAATTACCAGCAACACGAACAGCGCAATTGAAATCATGATAGGAAAGATTCAGATTACCGTTTCTGACACAACATCACCAGCGCTTCTGAAGATGGTATTGCAGGTGGCTGCGGATGTTAAATGATGCTGTTTGTTTCAAAAATGTTTATATCGTAACCGGTTATACCGATTTACGCTTCGGAATTGATTCACTGGCAGCGTTAATAAAATCAAAGTTAGGGAAGGAGCCACTTGTTCCGGATACTTTATACCTGTTCTGTGGCAGGCGAACGGATCGAATCAAAGGATTGGTTTGGGAATCCGATGGATATCTGCTTTTATACAAAAGGTTGGAACAAGGGAACTTTCAGTGGCCGCGATCCGAATCAGAAGTTCGAAATCTCTCCCAGCAACAGTTTCGGTGGTTAATGGAAGGTCTTACTGTCACTCCGAAAAGGGTTGTCAAACAAGTAGAACCGCCAGAATACATGGGATAAACTTGTGCAAAACAGAGAAATTTAATCAGTGAATTTTAAACTTCAATAGAGGCAAATCCACACCATCAGAATGAGTTGTAACACCTCTAAAAAGCTGTGTTTTCCCGGTATTTACATTGCATTCTAAACGAGTCAATTCAAAAGGGTGTATTTTAGCAACCAGATAATCACTTTCTGGAAGCTTGTAACCATAGGCAAAATGCCGAAAAGCATGGCACTTTCGATTCGCATTATTGTGTCCAATACGTTATAATAGAACCATGAAAGGCAGGTTCTCTATGGCGATGGAATATACAGAAGAACAATTGAAAGAATTTAATAAGGATACAATCGTTCAGCTGTTTCTCGCACAGCAAGCTCAGTTGAAAGATATCGATAATAAACTGCAGCTCGTTCTGGAGCAACTTGCGGTAATGAATAACCATCGTTTCGGCAAGTCTTCAGAGAAACTGGACACAGACAACCAGATTGCTTTTCTTGAAGTAGACGGTGAAATTGTTTTCTTCAATGAAGCAGAAGCCATTGCATCAATTACTGACTATGATGAAGACGAGCCTGTAAAGACACGGTCTAAGAAAGTAAAAGGTAAACGTGCAGAGAATCTGAAAGATCTTCCAATTGTTTCTGTATCACATATGATGTCAGAAGCAGAGCTGATTGCTGAATTCGGTGAGAATGGTTGGTATCAGCTTGAAGATGAAATCTATAATCGTTATAAATTCACTCCTGCAAAAGTAGAGGTTGAAGAACATCACGTTGGTGTATATAAATCGAAAAAGGATAATCATTTCAAAAAGGCGGATCATCCTGGCTACCTGCTCAGAAATAGTTTGGTATCTGAATCTCTGGAAGCTGCTATTATCAATGCTAAGTATGTCAATGCTGTTCCTCTTTATCGTCAGGAACAGGAATTCGAAAGATATGGTCTTCATATCACACGAGGAGAAATGGCTCATTGGACGATTCTATGCGCAGAAAGATATCTGTCAATCTTTTATGATTATCTTCACAAGAAGATGTATGACTATCACGTCCTTCAAGCAGATGAGACACCGGTTCGTGTTACAAAAGAGAATCGAACCACTGGGGACAAGCATTACATGTGGGTATACCGCACGGGAAGGCTGAACGCAGATAAACATATCGTCCTATATGAATATCAGCCATCCAGAAATGCAAGTCATCCTCGGAGATTCCTGAAGGATTTCAAAGGCATCTGTGTAACAGATGGATATCAAGTCTATCACACAATAGAGAACGAACGTGAAGACTTGAAGATAGCCGGATGTTGGGCACATTCGAGACGACGGTTTGATGAAGCAGTAAAGGCATTGCCTAAATCAAGCCGTAGCAATTCACTTGCGTATCTTGCATTGAAGCAAATCCAGGCCATATACAGAGAGGAAAACAAACTCGCTGATATGACATTCGAGGAACGATTGGAACATCGCCAGCTTACAGTAAAACCTCTGGTTGATGCTTACTTTACGTGGGTAAAAGAAAATCTTACGAAAGTTCCAGCAAAAGGAAAGACATATAATGGTTTCAGTTATTCTATTAATCAGGAAAAATATCTTCGTGTATTTCTGGAAGATGGTTCTGTTCCGATGGATAATAACGCTGCGGAGCAATCTATCCGTGGTTTCTGTGTCGGGAAAAAGAATTGGGTGATGATTGATACCATCGCGGGAGCTGAGTCTAGTGCTATAATCTATAGCTTGGCAGAAACAGCAAAAGCGAACAATCTGAAACCGTATGATTATTTTAAATATCTTTTGACAGAAATCCCAAA
>DAVZKO010000201.1:0-2287 GCA_052272205.1 Schaedlerella sp.
GCAAAATAAAAGCAAGACAACTGGTGTCAAGTATCATACGATATCTGACCAGTCGCTGGACGAGGTTGTGAGCTGGATTCGAGGAGAAGAGGGGACAGATGTGACCCTTCATGTTATCCGTGATGGGGAAGACCTTGCGTTCACAACAACAAGAAGACAGTTGGAGACACCGACAGTTTCCTACGAGATGAAAGAGAATCAGATAGGCTATATTGCAGTCAGTGAATTTGATGAAGTGACACTGTCACAGTTTGAAAATGCGTTAAATGATTTGGAAGAGCAAGGAATGGAAGGGCTTGTTATCGATCTTCGAAGCAATCCGGGTGGTAATCTGGACACAGTAACAGATATGTTAAAACTTCTCCTGCCAAAAGGAACCATTGTATCTGTCAAAGATAGGAATGGCAATGTAGAAGAATATAAATCTGACGGAAGTCATAAATTCACAAAGCCGATGGCAGTGCTTGTGAACCAGTACAGTGCAAGTGCATCGGAGATCTTTTCCGGTGCGATTCAGGATTACAAAGTTGGAGATATTGTAGGTGTGACAACTTACGGAAAAGGCGTGGTACAGCAGATATTAGATCTTGGTGATGGTACAGCGATGAAGATCACAATTGCAGAATATTTTACACCGAGCGGACGCAGCATCAACAAAAAAGGTGTGACCCCGGATGTAGAGGTAGAATATCAGGCAGATGAGAATGATCCGACAGCAGATAATCAGTTGGATAAGGCATTAGAAGTAGTACAGCAGAAGATACAGGCGAACCAATAGAAGAGGCAAAAAGCTTTTGGTACGGAGTTTGGTTTTGAAAAACTTCTTGAAAAATGAAAAAAATATTTGCAATTCGAAAAAATGTGTGCTAGTATATGAACAAAGTTTTAGCGAACTAAAGCGAAAAACTACAAAAGGCGAAGAACAAGACTCTGATTTTCAGAAACTGACAGGAAGTAGGTGTCACCGACTGAGAGCACCGGACAGCGGAGAAGATTAAGGGAACACTTGGGAGCTGACTGGCTGAACAAAGAGTAGGTCAGTACGAGTCACACATGTTACGTGTTTTGAGTGGAACTTCACAAGGGCGTGAAGGTTCAATGCGGGTGGTACCGCGGATAATATAACAGAATATTTTCCGTCCCGGGATGCATTGCATCCCGGGACGTTTTTTGTGTATAAAAGGAACAAAGTTTCTCTTATACACAAAATGCCTCCGGCAGGATGCACACTGCGTTGTAATGAAATATGTCGCAAGCGACTAACGCAGGTGCGAAAGAATGTGTTGGCACACATTCTTATAAAATGCCGAGCATTTCCAAAACGTCCCGGGAGCGAGTGGAAAAGAAAGGAGATTGTCATGGAATTAGTAACAGGAGTACAGAAAAAAGACACATTAGAATTAAGTGAATTACTTGAAGAAGGAATGATTGGGAAAAACGTCAAAGTGAATGGCGCCATTCATACTATTCGAGATATGGGCAATATTGCTTTTGTCATCCTGCGGAAACGGGAAGGCCTTGTTCAGGGAGTGTTTGAAGAAGGTATTACAAAGTTTAACTTGAAAGATTTGAAAGAAGCAGATACAGTAGAAGTAACAGGAACTTTGGCAGAATCTGAGAAAGCACCAAACGGAATTGAGATCCGTCTGGAGGAAATCAAAGTTTTGAGCGAACCGGTAGAGGCGATGCCGTTGGCAATCTCAAAATGGAAATTAGGAACATCACTGGAAGCGAAATTGAACTATCGTCCGATTTCACTTAGAAATATCAGAGAACGTGCAAAGTTCAGAATTCAGGAGGGAATTGTAAGAGGTTTTCGTGATTTCCTCTATGAAGAAGGATTTACTGAGATCCATACACCGAAAATCGGAGCAAAAAGTGCAGAAGGCGGGGCAAACTTATTTAAGCTGGAATATTTTCACAGACCGGCTATCTTACAGCAGAGTCCACAGTTCTACAAACAGATGATGGTTGGAGTGTTCGACAGAGTATTTGAGACAGCACCGGTATTTCGAGCAGAAAAGCACAACACGAAACGCCACTTGAATGAATATACCAGCCTGGATTTTGAGATGGGATATATTGACGGATTTGAAGACATTATGGCGATGGAAACAGGCTTTCTGCAGTATGCGATGGAACTTTTGAAAAAAGACTATGCTAGAGAGCTGAGTATACTGAATATCGAATTGCCAAAAGTAGATGAGATTCCGGCGGTAAGATTTGATGAGATCAAGAAATTGGTTTCTGAAAAATATGACAGAAAAATCAAAAACCCATTTGATTT
>DAVZKO010000202.1:0-2060 GCA_052272205.1 Schaedlerella sp.
GTATTATTAATTCTTAAAATAGCAGGAATAGTACTTTTATCATCTTCTTCCAAATAAAAGCTCAGATATGCTACACCATCGTCCGCTTCCACCTCTGGTAAAATGTCTACAAACATCTGCTCTTTATCTGCTGCAGTCAAAGGTACTTTATCCTCTATCTGAACCCCTTCGATTCCCAGGTCTGCCAGCATACTGCTCACAATATCTTCTGCTTCTGTTGTTGTTTTTAAACGAAAACTTTTCCACTTCATGATTTTGCTTCCTCCTGTCTTCTCATTGATCAAATGTTACTTGTTTTTATAATATATCTAACTCATCCAGCGAACCGCGACTTACTTCCGCTCTCTTTCTGTTTGGATTTCCCAACTGATAATCCAAATCTTTCAACGGATGATTCGTCTGGGCGCATGCCTCCTGCTGCATATATGGCGCATGAGGATTTCTGACTTCGCCACTTTTACCACCGGTCTTTCTGCATAGATAAATCTCCCCGATCTCCATTGATTTATCCAACGCTTTACACATGTCATACACCGTCAGAAGTGCAACGCTGACTCCGGTCAATGCTTCCATCTCCACACCGGTTTTACCTGTTACCTTTACTGTACAATAACAGTAAATGGTACTGCTCTCTTCATCCATATCAAATGTCACTCTGCAATTTGTAATCGGAAGGATATGACACATCGGAATCAATTCAGAAGTTCTTTTTGCTCCCATAATTCCAGCCGTTGTTGCAACACCAAGGACATCTCCTTTTCCGACCGCTCCCGCTGAGATTGCTTCGAAAACTTTTCTGCTGACCATAATTTTGCCTGCCGCAGTTGCCTCACGTACCGTCTCATCTTTTCCGGTCACATCAACCATCAATGCTTTTCCGTTCTCATCAAAATGAGTCAACCCAGATGTCATATTACGCATCCTCCTTCCTCAAATGGTATCCCATCCTGTCTGCGATAATAATTATCATGATATAAAATCACAACCTCATCGCCAAAATATTTTTTAATTCTGTTTGTAAAAGTAGATTTGCCGGAACCAGAACCTCCGGCAATTCCGATAATAATACTTTCCATATTCTTCTCCATTATTTTGTAATCCCAAATTCTTCCGGCATAAACCGTGGGCATATATTTTCAGAGGTTGCAATGACAGTAGAAGAAAGACGTGTTCCAATCGCACATGCTTCTCTCATCGTCTTTCCATATGTAAGTCCGACACATGTTCCCGCAAAAAAGGCATCTCCCGCTCCGGTTGTATCTACAACATCCACTTTCATTGCCGGATAAACACCATGTTCAACGCCTCGCTCTGCATAAACGACACCATTCTCTCCCATTGTAACGATCATCTTCTCGATGTGTGCAGACTGTAATCTGTCCGCCAGAATCTCTGCCATCTCTTCCGGTGTCACTTCGGAATAATCTTCCGAGAAAAGAATTCCCGCTTCCTGTTGATTGCATACAAAACATGCTGTATTTCTGATAAAATCACGTCGTTCAACCGCAATGCTCATATTCGATACAAGTGCATAGACTTTCTTGTTATATTTTTCTGCATAAGCAAATACCTTTTTGACAATCTCCTTGTCCATATCGATTTCAATCGCAATACTATCTGCGTCTTTGAAAATCTCATCCCCCTGCTTGTCCAGAATATCGCAGATTGGATTAAGGTCTGGTCTCTTTGAAACAGATGCAACCACATCTCCTTCATGATCGAATACGGCCAGCCAGGTTCCCATTCCGTCTTTTACATTGCGTATATAGTCTGTATTTACTTTATGACGATCCAGTTTGCGAACGACATCTTCTCCCATCGGATTGTCATCTACCAGACTCACAAAAGTAGGATTTAATTCCAGATTGGCAATATCTTCGACAACATTTCTTGCCACTCCGCCATGAATCTGTTTGATTGTTCCGGCATTACGTCCGGAAGGAATATACGGCGATGTTGAAAATCCTTTGATATCAATAAACACCGCGCCGATTACTACAATTCCCATACTAATCTCCATTCCGCCGCCAAGTCGGCGGCACAAATAGTAATGAAAGTCT
>DAVZKO010000203.1:0-2048 GCA_052272205.1 Schaedlerella sp.
AACAACATTCGCCCATCTGGATGCAACAACCGTATTGGAGCGTTCAATCGCAGAGTTAGGTATTTACCCAGCCGTAGATCCACTGGCATCTACTTCCCGTATTCTTGATCCGCGTATCATTGGTCAGGAGCACTTTGAAGTTGCCCGTGGTGTACAGGAAATTTTACAGAAATACAAAGAACTTCAGGATATTATCGCAATCCTTGGTATGGACGAGTTATCAGAGGATGATAAACTTGTCGTTAACCGTGCGAGAAAGGTACAGAGATTCTTATCCCAGCCATTCTTCGTAGCAGGACAGTTTACTGGTCTGGAAGGAAAATATGTTCCAATCGCAGAAACAGTTCGTGGATTTAAGGAAATCCTGGAAGGAAAACATGATGATGTTCCAGAAAGTTACTTCTTAAATGCAGGAAGCATCGATGAAGTACGCGCTCGTATGAACGCTTAAGGTGGAGGATTATTATGGCAGAGGAAAATAAGATTTTTACCGTAGAGATCATCACTCCGGATCGAATCTTTTATAAAGGTGAGGGAGACATGATCGAATTTACAACTGCTGTTGGTGAGATTGGTGTATACAAAAAACACATTCCATTGACCACCGTTTTAGCACCGGGTGTTGTGAAGATTCACAAAACAGGTGAAGATGATGTGATCGCAGCAGTGCATTCCGGTTTTGCAGAGATTCTGCCAGATAAAGTAACCCTTCTTGCAGAGATTGCAGAATGGCCGGATGAGATTGATAAAGGTCGTGCTGAAGCAGCAATGAAGCGTGCCGAAGAACGTCTCGCGAATAAGACCGAGGCGATCGATGTGAAGCGTGCAGAGTTTGCACTTCGCAAGGCGCTGGTTCGTCTTGATATTGCAAAATAAAAGAAAGACTGGAAATTCCCCGGAGAGTGTTATATACTTTCTGGGGAATTTTTAATGCAAGACAATAGAATGTTTGCAGAGCATACATTCTATTGTATATGACAATGCATTGGTGAAAGCTGATATATGAATTTTATTATAAAAACAAAGGAAAGGGCAGGGCAATCATCATGAAAATAACAATTGCAAGACAGTGCGGAAGTGGCGGACATGAAGTGGCAGAGGCTTTGGCAGAGAAGCTTCATCTGGAGATATTTGACAAGAAAAGATTTGTGGAAGAGGCAAAAAAGAGAAACGTCTACGACGAAAATGCCAATTTTTTAAATGAAAAACCAATCGACAGTTTCCTTTACAGTATTGCGATGAGCTATGGAGCAACAAATCCGAGAGACCGCTATATTGATTTTGTAAAAGAGCTGACAGAACAGGAAAATTGCATTATTATCGGAAGATGTGCGAATCATATTTACAGAGATGACAAGGACTGCGTTTCCGTTTATCTACATGCAGACAGAGAAATCAGATGTGAGAGATTACAGAAGCGGGATCAGATATCAGAAAAAGAAGCCCTGAAAAATATTCAGGAAGTGGATGAGAAACGTGCTGCATTCCAGGAACAGTGTACATCTACCAGATGGGGCGATGGAAATGAATACGATCTTTGCATTGATACCGGAAAAATTGGGATTGATAATGCGGTGGAGATGATTTTGCAGTATATTCGGTTTGAAAATGTATTATAATTTAGTCAATAATTGATTTTTTCAAACGATAGTGATTTAGATATAGCATAGTACAGGAAGTGGTGGTAAATGCCAAAGATGATATACGATTCATCTTCAGGAACGGATTTGAAATAAAAACGAAATAAATTAAATCCTGATTTAACACATAGCATAATAGAAGAAAAAATTTAGAAATTTGATTACAAAAGGTCAAATTCGTCAGTAACCATCGGGTTTGACGGGTTTGATCTTTTATATTGCAGAAATATGACATAAAAGGGATATGTGAATCTACCGATATAAGGTATAATAGATGTATTGAATTTAACAAGTCGGGATTTGAGGAGCAAATATGGCATCAAGCAAGGAATACTTAGAGTTTATTTTAGGGCAGCTATCTGAGTTAGAAGAAATTACTTATCGAGCTATGATGGGAGAATTTATTAT
>DAVZKO010000204.1:0-2016 GCA_052272205.1 Schaedlerella sp.
TTCCTGCACCCCGAAGTTCGGTGCTACCAGATCAATGTGTACATTGGCAGCATGGGCAATCGGTGACATATCTCCCGGTCCATGCCATGCGGTACGCACACCAAACTGTTCCGCAAAAATCTGAAGCTTTCTTGCTGGTGTGATTCCCCCTACCTGACTAAGATGGACACGAACAAAATCAATTAGATGCTCTGCAATCAGAGTTCTCCATTCTGCGAAATTATTAAACAATTCTCCTTGTGCAACCGGAATACTGCTTTGCTGGCGCAGCCTTCTCAGCCATTCGGTCTGCTCCAACGGCACCGGATCTTCCAGGAAGAAAAGGTGATAAGGTTCCAGTGCTTTTGCCAGCTGAATAGCCTCTACCGGAGCAATCCGTTCATGAACATCATGAACAAGCTGAATTTCGTCTCCCAGTTTATTGCGGATTCCATCAAACAATTTCACTGTATCACGGATATATTTCTGGGAATCTAGATAAACACCCGGATGCGCCCCATCAGGAGCTGTCGCCGGTATGCTGCCATAGTTTTCACCACCATATCCACCGCACTGGCAGCGAATCGTATCGATTCCCATTTCATGGAAACGCGCAATGTTCTCACATAACTCATTTAAATCTTTGCCGTCCGCATGACGATATACTGGAATTGCCTCTCGCACCTTTCCGCCAAACAACTGATATACCGGCATGTTTGCCATTTTTCCCTTAATATCCCAAAGAGCCATATCAATACCTGAAATTGCATTATTCTCAATCGGTCCGTTTCTCCAGTAGCCATTCTGGTGCATTAGTTGCCATAGTTCCTCAATATTCTCCACATCTCTGCCTACCAACAGTGGATCCAGATATGTTTCGATCAGATGCTTTACCGTCAAGTGACGATAAGCAAATGTAGCACATCCCACCCCATATAGCCCTGGCTGATCTGTCTCCACTTTTACTACTACCAAATTGATTCCTTCCGGCGCAGTACATATTACTTTGATTTTTCGAATTTTAACTCCCATACTTCCTCCTTTTATCTTGTATGTTGTCTGACAAGTTTTGTCTATTTTAAAGGCATCAATTTCCAATGCCCTATAAACCCTGTTTCTTCAAGCGATCAATTCCATGTTGCATATGATCGAACATAATCTCTCTGGCTCGATTTGCATTCTGCACTTTCATCGCTTCAAAAATCATGGAGTGATAGTAAATTCCATCCTGATACCCAAATACATGATTCATCTTCTCATGATCACGAAAATTTTCATCAAAAATTCGGTTGAGACTCTTTGCAATCAAGGGATTGTCAGTAGCATGACTGATTGCTCTGTGAAATCCTAAATCCGCAGAAATGAATTTCAGAGAATTGGAAACATTCATCTTCATAGTTTCCAAAGTAATCTCTAGAGCTGTCTGCAACTCATCAGTAAAATTCATAGTTGCAAGATAACACGCTTCCGGCTCTATAATGCTCCGAAATTCCAAAACCTTTTTCATGTCCATGCAGTCTTCTGCAGTAATCTTATACTCCGCAGCACTTAACTGATCAAACGTATTATCAATCAGAAATGTCCCCTTTCCATGAACACTTTCAAGAACTCCGACTCCAATTAGTTCTTTTACAGCACTTCGGACACTGGCTCGACTTACACCTAATTCCGAACATAACTGATTTTCCGAAGGAATTTTCTCTCCCACTTTCCAATCACCATTCAAAATCTGCTGTTTATAATATTCAACTATTTGATTTGTTACATTGGTTCTTTGTATCATTTCCATATCCTTTTCTTGTCTGACAAGTTATGCTTTCATTATAATTCTATTATAGAAAATGTCAACTGATAATCTCATATTTGTGGGTGTCAAGATATATTTCGTTAATTTTTACATTTTTCAATTGCGCTATTTGTTTAAAATGACTATAACATGTGAATTTCTATTCTTACTGACTCAAACTTCCCATAGCAAAAATCAATGCCATTAAGCTAGGTGTTCGAGGTTTTGTTCGAATTTGCATTGAAACATGT
>DAVZKO010000205.1:0-2000 GCA_052272205.1 Schaedlerella sp.
CTTCTTTCTTCATTACTGAATGGAATGACTCAATACATGCATTATCATATGGATTTCCTTTTCTGCTAAAGGAATGAATAAAACCATTATCCTGCATATAGCGCTCAAATAAATCACTGGTATACTGACTTCCCAGATCACTATGTAAAATAATGCCTTCTGTATTAGATACGTTTAAACAAGCGTTTTTAACTGCTTCTAAAGCTAATTCAGCAGTCATAGTTCTACCATATGCGTAACCTATGATTTTGCGGTCGTACAGATCCATGACAGTGGCCAGATATGTCCACCCTTCCTTAAGTACATGGATGTAGGTAATGTCTGTAACCCACTTCTGGTTAATGGTATCTGCCTGGAAATCACGGTTTAGGACATTTTCCTTATCATCAGGAACCTTACCATGATTCGCTTTGTGATTGTACTTCTTGACCACCACAGAATGTAACTCTTGTTTCTGCATATGCCTTTGAACTCTTTTCACACTGCACGGAATACCTTTATCAGTGAGCTTACGGTGTATCTTAATTGCACCATATCGCTTCTTGTTTTCATGAAAGCATTGCTTTACTTCTTCTGAAAATTTGCGGTATTCCAGCTCCCGATTTGAGGGTACATGAACCAAAGCCTTATAATAAGTACTTCTCGGAAATTTTAAGGCTTTACACATTTGTTTAACGGTATATGTACCAAGGTTGTTGTTGATAAATGTTACGTACTCGGTTATTGATCTTTTGCGAATATGGCGGTAGCTTTTTTTAGTATTTCGTTCTCAATCTCTAATTCTCTCATTTTCTTCTGAAGGGCTTTGTATTCCTTCATAGAGATAGTTTCTGTCTCAGAAACCTGGATAGGGCTTAAATTTCTTACCCAGTTTAAGATAGTTGACTTTGCTACGCCATATTCACTTGATAACTGAGGAAATGAATAATTTCCTGTATTGTACAAATCCACAATTTGTTGTTTAAACTCTTGTGTGTACTTCTTTTGGTTTTTAGCCATGTTGAACAGCTCCTTTACATTATTATGATTATTATAGGCTGTTCAACTTTTTATGTCTATGGTTATATACTAACACCATATCGCTGCAAAAAGAAAAATAGCCATAAAGCCGATAATTAAAGGGCTCGTGGCTATTTTTACGTTTTCGAACTGTCAAAGACAGGATTTTACGCTAGCCTAGTTGAAATTGCAGATACCAAAAGTGACATCGCTTTTCCCTATCGAGATACCTCTCTTCTGAATACAATAAAAACATGAAGGTCAGATGTTCTGCCGGAAAGGGAGGAAATGTATATGGAACAAAAAAGTCTGCTGAGTATACGAATAGATAATGAAAAAACCGGAATCAGAATTAAAAATTTGATGGCAGAGAATGGCTATTCCGTTAAGGAATTACAGGAACTGTTACTTCTGGGATCTCCACAGGCGGTATATAAATGGCTGTATGGAACGATACCTAGAGTTGAGCATTTGATGAGGCTGTCCGAATTATTTCACATGCCAATCAATGATATTCTGATTGTTGAAAAGGATGAAAAAATACACAGCAGTAAGTAAATTACTGCTGTGTGCGTTAAAATGAATCGATGGGAGAAGGACCACGAGCTTCATCGGGTGAATCAGGAAGAGTAAAGTGCCAATCGGAAAGATTAATTATCTGCTCATCAATCTGACTTTCAATCTGATGACACTGATTTTTACATTCATCGGATCCATCATAATGTGAAAGACATACCGCGTAGTTAGATAGAATGCCTGCAAGTGATTCTGGCCAGTTTAGGTTGAGTGCATCAACATAAGCTTGGCGAACAAATTTCACAGGAACTTTCAAATTTCCATGAATTCGATGTTCGAGTGGGGTCATCACATATCCATTCACCGGAAGGAAGGGATGATACAAAATATGGACATCTGATTTCGTGTTGGCTCGTGGATTATAGATTTTGACGGTTTCCAATTCAATATTCATTAACAGAAGAAGGAATCGGTAGTGTTGCTCA
>DAVZKO010000206.1:0-1998 GCA_052272205.1 Schaedlerella sp.
TTACTTGCGTAAATTCGATGGAAGTGTCTTATATCCCCATAGCTAAAGCAAGGGGGTTTACGACACACTGGATAACAATATTAAGCATCCGAATTGTTTACTTGTATTCTTTTTATGGTATACTATTAATAATGAAATTTTAATTGCCAGACATATAAAAAAGCTCCATGAACTTTTTTCGTATCTGCTATGGTCTAAGATAGATTTAAACTTTACAAGAAAGGAACCACTCCACATGGCTTTGGAAAATAAATTAGGAATTGAGAATTCCGCAGAACTTGCCCGCGAAGAAGAGCGTTTGAGTAAAAAGCGTGCACTCGAATTATTTGAAAATGGATTACTTGACCAGATGGAAGCCGGTACATTTGCAACTCTGAAAAGAATACACCATTATCTGTTTTCGGATTTGTATGAGTTTGCCGGACAAATTCGTACAGTGAATCTTGCAAAAGGGAACTTTCGTTTTGCTCCGCTTATGTACTTAGATGCCGCACTTGCCAATATCGATAAGATGCCGCAGTCGAATTTTGATGAAATCATTGAAAAATATGTAGAAATGAATATTGCCCATCCCTTCCGGGAAGGGAACGGACGAAGCACCCGTATCTGGTTGGATTTGATTCTGAAATCCGAACTTGATCAAGTCATTGACTGGAGCAAAGTAGACAAAGAAGATTATCTGCTTGCAATGGAGCGCAGTCCAATCCGCGACATCGAAATTAAACACGTATTAAAAAATGCTCTCACCGATGCTATTCATAGTCGCGAAGTTTATATGAAAGGCATCGACCACAGTTACTATTATGAGGGGTATACCACTTACAAAACAGAGGAATTATAATCATGCTTTACAATCTACACTACTCCAACAAATACAAATTTCTCCCACTTCTCCCGGAACTGCTCGGTGTCAATCACCTTCAGGAACCGGTACAGCGCCCACATGGTTTTCCTGCCTTTCAGTAGTTCTACTGTGTAAAGGGACAGGGAGAATTTATCATCGATGGGCAACGCTCTGTCATTTCCAAAGGACAGGGACTACTGATTTATCCTCACATTTCCCATTCTTATAAAGGTTTGACTTCCGACTGGACGGTTCATCTCATTGGATTTGAGGGAAACGCATGTAGCGAAATTCTACACTCCCTGCATATGTTAGAAACCGGTGTGTACCACTTTTCTAATGCAGATATTTTTCCAACTCATATCGAAAATCTGCTGCATCTTTCACAGCGTGACATCCACGAAAAAGAGGTGGAATTATCCAAAGCCTGCTACAGTATGCTTTTAGATTTGGCACCTTGTATTCAACAGATTCACAATACAACTCCCGCTTCGGAAAATGAGCTGGTTCGAAAGCTGATTGATTATATGGAAGAAGAATATGCCCGCGATGTTTCTCTGACCGAATTGGCAGACTATGTAAATTTGTCAAAAGAATATATGTGTGGCTTTGAAAGTCCGAGTTATTTTGGAAAGGTGTTCAAAAAAATTGCCGGGTGTACACCCGACAATTTTCGAAGATAAAGGACAGATGTCCGATTGATATTATTTTCAATCATCAGACATTTTCTGTTCTTCCTATTTCTTGATATTTATTATTCCTGTTTCTTCTCAAATTCATCCGCAACCGCTTTCAACAGCTCTCTGATTTCCAGATGTTGCGGACAGACTTCGTAACATTTTCTGCTCTGTACTGCAGGATCTTCGTAATCCAGATAATTGAACTGAATTTGTACTACTTCAATCTGTGGATATGCCTCCAGAATCTCATCCAGAACTTCTGCTTTATCATGGAAAGAGATTCCAAAGTGGCGGATTTTTCCTTCGCTTTTCAATTCCAATGCGGTCTCATAAGCCTGACATTTCTTAAAATGCTCAAAAATATCTTTTGACTATGCATGCATCAGATAATAACAATGCCAGTTAGCTTCTCTAGCTTGACACCTTTTTCTTCCAAGCCTGCTATCCCTTATAATATCAGGAGTTCTCATTTTA
>DAVZKO010000207.1:0-1974 GCA_052272205.1 Schaedlerella sp.
CGCCCAATGGGCGGCATTTATTAAAATACAAGGTACCGATGATTACGTACTTACTATCAGACCGCAAGCGGCTCCTTTTGTTGAATGTGTACTTGAATTGACAGGGCTGGTGATGGTAAGATATAGAAACAAGACTATTATAGAGAAGAAGGGGTGGGCGGATGAGCACATTGAAAGATGTTGCAAAGCTTGCAGGAGTTTCGGCAAGTACTGTATCACGGACACTGTCAAATCGTATTTTTGTAGAAGAGGAAACACGGCAGAAAGTGTTAAAGGCTGTGGAAGAATTGAATTATCATCCTAATATAGTAGCCCGTGGCTTAAAAGAGGGAAAGACGTTTATGATAGGTTTTATGGTCCCGGATATCAATAGTCTTTTTTATCCGATGATTATGAAATCAATTGAAAGATATGCTTTTCAAAAAGGATATTCGTTAATTTTAATGAATAATGAAGAGAATATAGAAAAGGAAAAGCAGGCACTGCAATCCTTTGGGGGACGTGGCATAGATGGAATCCTTTGTATGAGTGTGGAAGATGATGTAAGTCACTTGGAAAAATTTCAGACAGAGCGAAAGATACCGATAGTTTTGGTAAACCGTATCGAAGGGAAAAGTATGTCAGGGGTTTCCATTGATCATGAGCATGGCGGATATCTGATGACGAAATATCTGCTGGAACATGGACATACAAAGATTGCGGGAATGTTCGGTGATTTTGGGAAACAGCGTTTTAGATTAAGATATGCCGGCTGTAAACGCGCCATGGAAGAATATGGAATAGAAAACTATAAACGCTATTTTATATATGATGTTAATTCTATTGAAGAAGCCTATCTGAGGACTGTGGAAATTTTAAAAGGTGAGGACCGGCCGACGGCTTTTTTTGCAAGTATGGATATTTTGGCAATAGGAATATATAGTGGAATCAGTGCATGCGGTTTGAAGATTCCTGATGATATTTCGGTGGTAGGGTTTGATAATATTTTTATGACACAATATATGACTCCGCCGCTTACTACATATAATCCGTCTATGGAAGCCTTGGCCATGAACAGCGTTGAACTTTTGATGAAGCAGATTGATCATCCTGATTGTGAGCGGGAACAGATTACACTAAAAGGTACGCTGACAGAACGTAAGTCGGTGGAGCGGGTAGTCGATGGGTGGAATCAGGCATAGCCATCAGTTTACATATTGCTTATAAGGGGAAATTATAGTAATGTAATAGAGTCTTAAAGAGGCGAGAAAAGTGCGGTCTGCGAGGGAAGTACGGCAGGCGGCAGATTTACAAAGGAGAAAACAGATGGTTTATTGGGTTATAATGGCGGTTTTGTTTTTGATTGCGATAGGTCTGATCGTTGCAATCGTAGTTACTTTAAAATCGGCCGGGAAGCGTGATAACTATGATGACGGCAATAAGTATAAGCGGGAGAATGAGATAGAAGAGGACGATGATTATCCGCAGCCTGCGAGAGCAAGGCAGCGCAGCCGGGCAGAGCGCGAGCCGGAGCAGGCGGAGGAGATTCCGCGCAGAAATGCAAAGAAGCAGTGGAAGATTATTCTGGAAAATCTGGAGACATGGGAGAAGCCAAGTTACATTTTCTATGATAATATCGGAATCGGAAGAAGCAGAAGTGACGGTGAATTTGAGAAGTTTCTGGTTATCAGGGAGGATCCGAGAGTATCCAAGGTACATTGTGCGATTATCAGGAAAGAGGACAAGCTCTATTTGAAGGATATGGGGTCCAGAAACGGAACATTTTTAAACGGACAGCGGATTCATCAGCCGGATGATGTCATCGGAGTCGGCGGAATGAAAACCGAAGTAAAGAAGGTACTGAGGGAGCGGTAACTATTCAGCCTTAAAAAATTTTATATAGAAAAAAGAGAGAAATTTAAAAATATTTTTGCATGAGTTATCGTAAGTAGGTAATCATCCGTATCTGTTAGCGCCCATATTTTTCTGATACAC
>DAVZKO010000208.1:0-1939 GCA_052272205.1 Schaedlerella sp.
AAGTCCTCGTATTACTCTCTACTAGTGCCCATAGAAATTCTTCATAATCCATAGGGTGCATGTTTAATTTTCGCTCTTCGCGCGGAATGACATTCATAGACTCTCCGAGACATTTTTCGGAATCGCCGTCATTGTAGATATAGGCGGTATCAAAATAGTTGATGCCCTCCTCATAGGCACGGCGGATCAGCTTGCCAATTCCCATGACTACTTCAATCTGTTCGTTATGCACAGTTTGATTCTGTAAAATCAATCTTCACAATCTTCATTTTCATCATTCCATCCCCAAGCTTTGCCATAAGGCGGAAAAGTCCACGGATGGATGGTGAGCTCAGATCATTGTATCCGAGCATATAGCCTTTCGCAGATATTTTCGTGTTCGGCAGCCATGCACGAAGGTCGGCAAGGTCATTGACATAAAAATACTGGTTCACGTCGGTGATGCCCGCAGTTTTCACCCATGTTTTTAACATTAATTTGACCGCGGAGCGGTTGGCACTATCGAATACAAGCCGGCCTCTACGGAAACGTTTTGCCATAGCGGTGAAAAGCTTTCGGATATCATCAGATAAGAAATAATAAAAGACACCGGCTGCGAAAAAGATCACACCATTACTGTCATCGATCGCATCAAACCACGAGGTGTCGTTTAAGTCGGCACCGATATTGTGTACATTTTCAGAAGGTGGAATGAGCTGATTTCTCACTTCGATGACATCCGGGCGGTCAATGTTATAAATCTTACAGGAAGCACTGGCGTTATTCTCAGCCGAGCAGTCTAACCCACAGCCGAGATTCACAACGGCAGCACCTGGATGCGTCTTCAGATATTCCTTAATCTCAATACCGAGATCCATGTATCTTGCGGCAGCCTCAAGGTATCCGAACTGGAAACCGATGCTTCCTTTTTTTGCATCCAGCGAGGAGAAATCGTAATCGAGTTTTTCCATGATTTTTTCTGCCATAGAATCGCAGTAGATATCAGAATAAATCTCGGAACAGTATTTTCTTCCCCAGAGTGGGATCACTAAGGTTTCTTGAATAGTGTTGGCTTCAATGTGCAGTTTCTCGTGGTTCATAATGGATGTCCTCCAATCTTTTACAGCGGTGTTTTATGAGCAGCAAATCGTTATTGTTCATTCTAGAGCCACTTCCTTACATAGCAAAACAGCAAGTGTATTTCCGTTGAGTGAACAATAATGTAAGTTATTTTTTGAGTGAGCGAATTAGTCTCGACTAACTTTAAGCATTATAGCATAGATAGAAGGAAGTTGTCATCCGGATAATTATATTTTCAGCGATGAGGAATAAATATTATTATTCCTGCTTCTGATTTATTGTTCTGAATTTTTAATGCTTTATCCATATCTGCTGTTTTTCCATATTAGTTATGCACACCGCATATGCATGGAACTCCAGCTCTTAAAAAATGTGGATTATTCAGTTGTTTCCTCTTTCATTCGACCACCACCTGTGCTAAAATAACCTTGTTATTCAAGATACACTGTTGTGTATCTTGAAATGTAGCGTACATCTTCATCTGTTACTGTCAGTCCGCGAAAACTTTCCAGTAGCCCTGAAGATGTATTTTTTATTGTCTGCTTTAATTCCTTGATGTATGGATTCCATGCCAGGTATAACTGCATCAGGATATCTGATATTTGTGTGAACAGGTAATGGTTCTTCATTGCATTGCAGTTCTTACTGTTAAGATGCTCAATTCGGTATACTCCATGTTTCTGGTTGTTAAATCCCTCATTTTCTATTTTCCATCGTCCACTTCCGGCTATAATCATTTCTTCCAGATTTCGTTTCGTTAGTTCCAGACTCGTTACCCATTGAAAACGGATATTCTTCTCGTTTCCGTTTTGATCCTTCATCTTGTATTCATATTCAAATACATTCATGATCTGTTCTTTGCCTGCAACTTCTTCCACAT
>DAVZKO010000209.1:0-1928 GCA_052272205.1 Schaedlerella sp.
TTCCCTTGGGATATCGGACTTTTAGCAGGTGGTGTCGGATCTTGTTTGTCTGATTATGAGGAAATAAGACAGGCAAGCAGTTTTGATGTCAGATACGGAGGGAGTGAGGCGAATGTTGCCTTATCCCTCGCAAATTTAGGCGCTGATGCATCTTTCTTTACAATCGTTCCGGACAACAGTTTGGGTAAAAGTGCAATTCAAATGTTGAAAATGAATGATGTAAATTGTGAATCTGTGATTTATTCAACAGTAGAAGAAACACCGACACATCGACTGGGAACATATTATTTAGAAACCGGATATGGAATTCGCCCAAGTAAAGTTATTTATGACAGAAAAAATAGTGCGATCACAGAGTATGATTTTGGAAAAATTGATTTTGAAAAATTATTAGATGGTTATACTTGGCTGCATTTGAGTGGGATTACGCCTGCACTTGGAGAAAAATGTCAGGGCATCATTTTAAAATGCATGGAAATTGCAAAAGAAAAAGATATGGTAGTCAGTTTTGATGGAAACTTCCGAAGTACACTTTGGAGTTGGGAAGAGGCAAGAGCATTTTGTACGAAGTGTCTTCCATATATAGATGTTTTGTTTGGGATAGAGCCATATCATTTATGGAAAGATGTGAATAACCATGAGCTGGGAGATGTGAAAGATGGATTATCTTTGCAGCCGAATCTGGAAGAACAAGATGAGGTATTTCAGAAATTCTGTCAGCAGTATCCAAATTTAAAATGTATTGCAAGACATGTAAGATATGCACATAGTTGCAGCGAAAATAGTCTGAAAGCATATTTGTGGTTAGCGGGAAAGACTTACGAAAGCAATCAGTTGCGTTTTCAGATTCTAGATCGTGTCGGCGGTGGGGACGCCTTTGTAAGTGGGATCATATATGCACTTATGAATCGATATTCGCCGGAAGATACAGCGAATTTTGGTGTCGCAGCAAGTGCTGTAAAACATACGATTCATGGTGATGGTAATATTACAGATGATGTTTCATTAATTAAACATGTGATGCAAATGAATTTCGATATTAAAAGATAATGCGAGAAAGGAAAATTAAGAAATGAAAGAGTTATATGAGCAGTTTCATAAATTGGGTGTTGTGCCGGTAGTTGTTTTGGATGAAGTAAAAGATGCAGCTCCACTTGCAAAAGCACTGGTAGAAGGCGGACTTCCTTGTGCTGAAGTTACATTCCGTACAGAAGCGGCAGCAGAGTCCATTAAAGTAATGACACAGGCTTATCCGGAAATGTTAGTCGGAGCCGGTACAGTATTGACTACAGAACAGGTAGATGAAGCAGTAGCAGCCGGTGCAAAATTTATTGTAAGTCCGGGCTTTGATCCAGAAGTTGTAGATTACTGTCTTGCGAAAAACATCCCTATCCTTCCGGGATGTGTAACTCCGTCAGAAGTTGCACAGGTAGTAAAACGAGGTTTAAAAGTTGCGAAATTCTTCCCGGCAGAACAAGCCGGAGGACTTGCTATGATCAAAGCAATGGCGGCTCCATATCATCAGTTAAAATTTATGCCGACAGGTGGAATCAATCCAAATAATATAAAAGAATATCTTGCATTTGATAAGATACTCTGCTGTGGAGGAAGCTGGATGGTAAAAGGAGAACTTGTAAAATCAGGTGACTTTGAGAAGATCAAGGAGCTTACAAGAGAAGCGAAGGAGTTGGCTGGAGTTGCTATTTAGTTCACTTATTCAGTGATGTAGATATCTTTGTGGTAATCATTGTATCTGCAGGCAATGGAGCGGAACCGGAAATAGTGTATGGAAAGGCTCAAGAGAAAAAGAATTCTCTTGAGCCTTTTTTGGAGTCAGAAAATCAATGTCATGATGCCGGGGTCAAAACATAGTTTTTTCTATGTCTGCCCTTTGCAAGAACCTTGAAAATTTAATATTTCACAGTAGA
>DAVZKO010000210.1:0-1896 GCA_052272205.1 Schaedlerella sp.
TGCATAATTCCGTCATTTAGGATTTCATTCCCCAAATACTGAAAGCTGCCATCCTCTGCAAACTTTACCGTAAGTTCATGAGTGATAACTGCATCATCACAAATAACCATGTCACAAACTGCTTCAACCGTTAATGTGACCGTCCCATCTTCATTTTCTTTGATATCCACCACCTCCGGCAAAGAAGTTCCAAAAAAAGTAGGTGCATAATTAAGGCACCCAAGACGCACCCAATAGTATGTCTGATTTTCCTCATCAAAGGCTGCATAGTCCTGTATTTGCTCTGCTGTTATCGGAAGATATTCCATAATCAGACTTTCAAATTCTTCTTTTGGAATACCATTTGGGTAATCTTCGGAATTGAACTTTTCTCCATATTTCATTCCATATAAATATTCAAACATCCCATTATAATCCAATTCACTCATATTTTCTGCATCCCAGTTGGAACACAAAAGGTTCTGTCCCTGATATCCAAGACCTCGGACACAACGTTCCGACATTTCTCGTTGTTCTTCTGTCATCGGCTTTATCCTTATTAGACAACTTCCATCCATAATCTCACTGACCTCTGGTGGCTCCGGTACACACAACTCATAGCAAAACCATCCCTTTTCCGTGTATTTCCATTCTTTGATCCTTGTATAAGAGATGTACGAAATCCCCGGCTTGTTGTCAGCATTCCAGATTCCTATTGTACTTACAACATACATATCCGTTCCATCAAAAATGAATTTCATTCTTCCAAGTCCACCATCGTTGTGGACTTCATAAATTACTGCAGAACCACTTTTCCCTTCCATACATTCTTTCAGAAAACTGTCAACACTTTCATAATTCTCCATGTTAGAATATGTTACCATTGTTGTAACCGGACATCCTGCATCCTTTAGCTTCCTCTGCATTTCCAAAACCGTTTGATCATCCAAAACAACATTAGATGCTATCCCTTTATCTGCTGTTTCATAAATGTCAAGATAAAGTTCCATCTGCTTTTTACAGTCAGTCTCAGCTTCTTCCCTTTCCTGTTCATCTACCGGAAGGTCGTAGCCCTTTTCCCATTGTTCTGCAGCCTCTTCCTCGGCACTTTTTATCTCCTCCGTGGAAGATACATCTTCCGTATCTTCCACAAGAGATTCATCCACAATACTATCTTCTTTTCCACAGGCACATACGAAGCATCCAATCAGAAATGCCATAATCAGCAAAATGCTTTTTTTCTTAAATAAAACCGTAGGTTTTGTTTTTGCCATTAATATCATCCTTTCTTTCAAAGCAAATTTAATGTGCTTTTGCTATTAGCGGCAGTTCCAACTCTATTTGTTCTATAGAATTGGAAAGATACCTGAAAGTTCCGTCTTCAAATGGCTGGACCACAACCGTATTCCGAAAAGCGAGATCAGAATTATAATCCGGCCATACTCCATCCACGATAAGTGTAATCGTTCCATCCGCATTTTTTGTATAGTCAACTACTTCTCCGAAAGGTGGGTATGGGCTGGCATAAATCATCTCATATTCATAGCTATTGCTGCCCTCATCATATCCACAATGCTCTCTCAACTGTTCTACCGATACCGGAAAATAAGTAGTCATTATCCTTTCATATTCCTCTGCCGGAATCTTCCAACCCTCAGTTTTCAGATTTTCCCCCGTAGAAATCCGATAAACATCTTCATACATACAAGGCATCAGAATGTCCTCCACATTGCTGCTATCCCAATCTGTAACGAGCAGATTGTAATTCACATAACTTAGTCCTGATATGTATTTCTCCGTTAATTCCCGGCAGTCTTCTGGTAGCGGTTCTATTCTCCAATACTGTCTCAAACTTGCATGTGCAATCACATATTCATATGCGTAGATAAAATATCCTTTTTCGGTCAGTTTAATCTC
>DAVZKO010000211.1:0-1868 GCA_052272205.1 Schaedlerella sp.
ATGTCTGTTTTGGAAATAACTTCCAGTTCTTAAAAGGGGATTTCTGTGATCCTGCCTTTAAGAACTGGATAATATATTTAATAGGGTGTCCAGTTTAACGTTCCCAATTTAGCCTACATTTTTGAGCTGTTTGGTACGTTCTGTAACCCAGTTTGTGGACATGTGCTTCTTTGCAAAAGCATCAATGTCCTTTAGTTTAACATTACATAATCGCTCTTTGAAATTAAATGTTTTAGTGGCAGAATCGTTCTTGAGTTTTGCGTGTAACGGTATAAACAGGACAAAAGGAGTAATGCCGTACAATTTGTTTGGCGACTTTTTTTGTTTGAATACACCGAATGTTGATTCAATGATATCAGAAGAGATATTGTGTGCTTCATAAGAGCGCTTCAACTTCTCTTCTTGCTGCTTAAGGTATTCTAGAACCTTGATTCCAAACATGGCTCTACGGTTGTTTGCATTGCCTATTACGTGCTGGGTGATATATCTCTTGCACTTCTTACTGTTAGCAAGGTTAAAACCTTCTGTTTTACAGATTGTTTCTATATATTCAACAGCATCAACAGCAATTTTCAATTCAACCAATAGTTCCTTGTAGTCGGGAACAAAAAAATATGCGTCCTGCATTTCCTTTGGGAGATTGCCAAAGCAGCCAAGCATTTTGTTACCCCAGTCCACCCATGAATTCAAATTCATGAATCTGGCAATACTACGCATATTGGGCGGTAAAAGATAAGCCTTATCTGTAAGATGATATTGCAATCTAACCTTTCCAAGAAGAGTAGTAAAATCCACGAAATCAGGTTCGTTTCCATAGGCATGCTTAAAGCATGTTCCCATGGCATGACTGATGTCGATATGGTGCAACAACTCTGATTGCGAAATTCCATTTGTGAGATTGTGAGCCTGATCGCTGATTACATATTCAGGTTTAGACTTAATCTCCTTAATGGACTTCTCAATCTCCAGCTTGATGTCGTCCCCTTTAAAGCTACCGCCGGATTTCATACTGACAACCGTCACATCCTCATGCTTAAGAGGTCGTCCGAGATGTTCAGCAGGAATACCAAGAATTAGAAGAAGTTTTTCCCGATTAACCATGATGCTTTCGTCAATGATATACGCAAACTTTTTGTCTGTAGGTTTGCTGTCATTCTCATAAGCGGATAATCCAAGTTTCTTCATCCAGTTCTCTACGGTGTTATAGCATGGGACTTTCCCACATTTTCCTTCAAGCACTTCATTGAAGATTTCAAGGATCTTCACTACAGTGCGAAGGCCGCAGTTGGTACGAATGTAAATCAATACACAAAGCTGAACAATCAGAAGAGAGTATCTATGTCCGGGAATAGGGTCGATAACAATTTCATTTGTTCTTCGGTCACAGTCACGGTCTTTACGTCTTTTTTTTTAAGTTCCTTCCTTGTTTCCTTAAGCTTAGCCTCTTTGGCTGCTTTCTGAGATTTGAGTTTGGCATTTTCTTTACGAAGACGTTTAACCTCTTCTTCCAGGGTTTCTTTATGGGATTTTGAATCTACTTTTTTCATTGCTTTTAGTTCTAATTTATTCTACTAAGATACTAAAAACCAATGAAATACACAAATTTTCAAAGAACTATTTTGCCCGTTAAAGCATTGAATTTAAGAGCATTATATTAACAATCACGAGGGCGTTTTATACTACGTTTTTAGGAACGCAGAACTGGACACCCTAATATTTAATCTTTACACGTAAAAGCAAAATATAATATGTAGGAGAAAGCTAGTAGAGGAATGATAAAACCGATTGCCATTTGATTTTCTCCGATATGTCCCATCAAGATGGGACTGAAAGCTCCGCCTGCTACACTCATCACAAGGTATGAAGAT
>DAVZKO010000212.1:0-1850 GCA_052272205.1 Schaedlerella sp.
TGTCAATATTTCTTGTTCCGACTACAGCCATCCTTGTTCCGTCTTTTTTCTTTACATATACCACCCTTACCTGATGATAATTGATCCCTGTTTCTGACTTAAACTCGTATGTCATGGAATAATCCTCTTCCTGTGAACGCAGGACTTTCAACCCTAGCTGATTTTCAAATTCTCCGTTGGTGTTATCAGATACCATCGTCTCAGCATAAGAGGGAATTATTTTCGACCATCTGTTACCACATTTTCTGCAAAAATCTGAAATAATCTTTCCATTTTTCCCAGACTCACGATAAGAAAACACCCGATCTTTGTCCAGTTCTACTGCCAGAACAGAAAAATATTCTTTTCCAAGACCTTCGATAATCTCTCTTTGAAGCTCTATCTCCTGCTCTTTTTTAATGATTTCATCTACAGAATAGAAACCAAGGATGATCTTAAAATGCTCTTCATCATTGTATAATCGTATTGCCCTTGCCAGAAAATGTCTGAAACCGCTCCCATTTGGTATTGTCTTATGATAAAACTCTATATTGTCAGTTTCTTTTAATTTGTTCATAAGATGCTCCGGCAAAAGTATTTCCAGATATTCAGGAGCTGATTCTTTGATCAGGATATTTTCAAAAAAATACCGGATTCTCTCCGAATAACAGTTACTTCCATGAACTGACTGCTGCTTTTTTGCAGGAGCATTGTATGCAAAACCAGCATCACCCTTTACAACTTCAAAGGTATCCTGCTTTAAATCACACAAAAGTACAGTTGTATAATCCCTGGATAAAGCTGATAATACCCTGTTTTGTTCGTTCAGAATCCGGTTGCTGTCCTCCAGTTCTTTCTCTTTTTTTTCTTTGTCTTTAACAAAATCCGTAATATCTGTAATATTTCCCTGAAAGAATCTCTTGTTGCCGGATTTCACCAATGTTGTGGCATCTGTGACCCAGTGATAGCCATCCTTTCCAAGCAGACGGTAAATCTGATCCTGCGCAAATCCATGCCCGCATGTATCAAGAATACGAACGACATATTTTGAGGAAAGATTCCTGTCATCCGGATGAAGCATATTGTCAAATTTATTATCAAATATTGTCTTGATTTCTTCTCTGGTCCATCCAAAAATAGCAAGAAACCTGTCACTGATATATAAAAATGGGTGACCTTCTTCTAGGGAACATCTGTGATAACCACCGGGTATTTGATCAATCGTCGCCTTAGACAGCATATTTTGCTCTTCCAGCTTCTTATGCCGTTCCACGAAAGATGTCATATCATAGCATGCACTGATAATAGCCAGTTTCCCATCCTCTGTCCGTATGACTTTTCCTTTATCGACTGTCCAGAACCAGGAGCCGTCTTTTCGCGGCATACGATATGTGGTCTCATAGGTTAATCCCTCATAATACTCACCCCCGATATCCTTTATGACCTGTTCTCTGTCATCGGGATGAATCGTATTAATAACCTTTCCGTCAATTGCTTTAACCATTTCTTCCACTGCATCGTAACCAAGCATCAGTGCCATTTCTTCATTGGCATAGTAAACCGGAAACTCATCCTCACAATATCCACCGATTAGTCCGCTGGTTCCATTCGCTATCATAAGATCGGTAAGCATCTCTTTTTGTACTTTATCTGGTATTATCAACTTTTTCATATTCCTCACCCTGTATCCTTCGGCCTGATTTTTTGTGACTATTCGAGTTTTTCAAAATCCATACGTACCTTGCGGAATACCTCCATCAATCTTGGAGAAAATACACCACATTCCCCGTTTACAATCATACGGAATGCTTCATCCTCAGAATAGGCATCTTTATAGCATTGCTCATTTATAAGAGCATCATAAACATCCG
>DAVZKO010000213.1:0-1834 GCA_052272205.1 Schaedlerella sp.
TTTTTCTATGTCTGCCCTTTGCAAGAACCTTGAAAATTTAATATTTCACAGTAGATTAGCCATAAGAAGCTTTATTGAATCAGAATCAAAGGGGTACCTCCGGCTTATATTTAAGCTAATACCGGATTTTGTGCATAGTTTCCCAGACCCTTTCGGAATCCGAAGAGTTTCCTGAAATTTAAAGCTGCTATTTTGCTTCCGAAGAAGAATTTACCTCGTTGTTTACCTCTTGGAAGTTTGTCAAGGTGGTAATTCTTTCGGATATTGGCTGGAATGGTTTCCACACCATTTCTCAGCCTTGCTAAGTGGCTAAATTCCTCGCTTTGCATATATCTTTGGCTTTTTGCTCTGTTGGATGCATTTTTTGAGGTAATAAAAGTGGCAACTTTTTTATAAATTTTTGGACGGCACTGCTCCTGATATGGACAGCCTGCGCAATGATTACGGTCAAATGAAACTCTGCACTGCCTTGTGGTTTTTGTAAAACTCTGGCTCACAGGCTCATGACCTGCAGCACATTTCAACAGCCGGGTTCCATCTTCATTAAATTCAAAATCTGCCAGAGCATCCGGAGCTTCTTTACCAATCAGTGCCGTTGTTACCAGCCTGACATTTTTCTCTTTTGCAAGAGCAATGTTATCCTGTCCGTCATAACCGCCATCTGTAATCAGAATGATTTCTTCTTCAGATTTTTCCATTGCGGAAAGAGATTCTTGAAGAAAAAGGCTGTCGGTATGTGTATTTTTATCATACTGATAATCCGTCACTACAGAACCGTTTTTACCTACGGTTTCTTCAATGTTGGCTGCATAGCCTCTGTATAGCTTGCCAGATTTATTTCTGTATGTGGCATCCGGATCGGACGGATTTTGAAGTGCCGATGAATTCATGGTTCCATCTTCCTTCGTCCTTAGACGACGTTTTTCATTTTCAACAACTGTCTGGTCTGAAAGGCATCTGACAAAAAGCTGATATTCTGTTACCTCTTCGAAATCTGTTTTACAAACTTCCAGCAGAAACTCACTGTCTGTCAGTAAAGTCTGTATAATTGCATCCATGTCATCATTTCTCTGATGATAAAAGATACGGTTATAATCATTCGGATCCGCATAATGTTTCATCTGTTCGGAAACCTTGTCCGGAGCATTTTTTGTAAGATAAACAATCAGTTTTGATATGCAGGTATAAATCAGTTCCATGCGGCTCAAAAAACGGATGTTAGATTCTATCATAATGGAATCCATACGGCGTATGCGTCCATTCAGTTTCATTATCTTTGCGATTTTACCGCTGAGATCTTTGACGCAATCGTGGTATAAATCCACACCATGAAGTGTCTCATAGTCGTAACATCTTTTGCGGAAACGACTCAGGGTTTTGTCTGATATTGGCTGTTCCGCAAAGCTTGTGGTATGCAAAGCATACTGCAGATGAAGATCAAGCATAAGATTTTCAACAATCTCATCATCAGAATAATCAAAAAGTTCCTTGATAATGAGGGCACCAATAATAACATTTACAGGTGCGTTGGGTCTGGATGCTTTATCACTGTACAAAACAGAAAAGCGCTCTTCATCTATCGCCGGAAAAATTTCATCGGCGAAGATCTTCGCCCAAGATTTTTCCAAAGCTTTTCTTTCACGCTCGGTAAGAGTCATAAAACTATCATCTAATGATAACTGTTGGCAATCATTTGTTTTAAAAGACATAGGATGTACCACCTTTCAGAAGCTACTACTATTATAACTCATGAAAGGCTGAATTGCTTGTATTTACTGTAAAATATTAAATTTTCAAGGTTCTATGGTTGGGGCTTTTGACCCCGGCATCATGT
>DAVZKO010000214.1:0-1814 GCA_052272205.1 Schaedlerella sp.
CTAAAATATGAAACCAACCCTGTCGAATCTTTCTGGAGATACGTGTGTGAAGAGCTTCAGATCAATTATGATAAGCTTTCCGAAGATGAACATAAGACCATGAAAAATATATTCAAGAAATCCAAGCTACTGAAATCCATACCGACCAGAAAAAATAAAAAACGGAACTAAAAAAACAGGAAATACGACGGTGTGAAATTTTTTCTGTAAATTCAGATCTTCTATGATAATTGATGCGGCTTAACAGCAGATTTCTGTGTTAAGCCGTTGTTTATTTAATAGCAAAAATAAGCTGGTATGTCAAGAGCGCCCAGAGAAATCTGGGCGTATATTTACTCTTGATATTCCGGCTTTTATTGCTATATCTGCATTCTATCCGGGTACATGATTTCCAGCTCACCACGAACTTTTCCCCAGTTTCGGATTGGCATTGTCCACTTTTTGGCAATCTCGAAAGTCCCCAGATATAGAGCTTTCATTAGTGCCTGAGAGCTTGGAAATACGCTGCGTTGCTTGTTCAATCTACGATAGCAGGAATTCAATGATTCTATGGCATTTGTAGTGTAAAATGCGGTACGAACTTCCTTGGAAAACTTGAAAATCGGAGATATTGCATCCCAGTTTTCATGCCAGCGATTCATCGCACTTGGATACTGACCAGACCATTTTTCCGTTACAGACTCTAACTGCTTTCTGGCAGCTTCTTCATCTGCAGCGGTATAGATTGTCTTTAAATCTTTTGCAAATGCTTTCATATCCTTGTTTGCAACGTATTTAAGCGTGTTTCTCACCATGTGTACAATACAACGTTGCTGCTCCGTTTTTGGAAATGCCGTAGAGATTGCATCCTTGATACCAGTTAAACCATCGGAGCAGAGAATGAGAATGTCCTGAACTCCACGATTCTTTAAGCTGTTCAATACAGACAGCCAGTACTTACTGCTTTCGTTCTCGCCAACAACAATGCTTAGGACTTCTTTCATTCCATCTTCATTGATACCAAGCACAACATATGCTGCAAGTTTCCTGATTACACCATCATCACGTACTGAGAAATGTACAGCATCAATAAAAACAATTGGGTACACAGGCGACAAAGGACGATTCTGCCATTCCTCGATTCGTGGAAGGAGCTTATCTGTGATATCCGATACCATTCCTTCGCTTACCTCAAATCCATAAATGTCCTCTATGGTTTCTGAAATCTGTCGTGTAGTCATTCCCTTTGCATACATGGAGATAATCTTGTCATCAATCGAAGAAATGTCTTTTTGACGTTTCGGAAGTACCTGTGGCTCAAATGAACTCTGACGATCCTGAGGTACATCTACCTGAAATTCACCATATTTACTACGAACAGTCTTGGATTTCGTACCATTACGGTAGTTAGGCTCACCGGATCTTTCATAACGATTATAGCCAAGATGGTCATCCATTTCTGTTTCAAGCATATCTTGAATTGTTCCGGAAAGTAGATCTTTTAAGGCATCCTGAATATCCTCAGCAGACTGGATATCGTACTCCTGAAGTAATCCCTGAATAAGATTTCTTTTTCCTTCGGTCATTGGTTTTGGTTTGTAAACTTCTTTTTTTCTGTTTGCCATAATAAAAGGCCTCCTATGATTTTAATATTTTATCATAGAAGACCCTTGTATTGTTTAATTTACAGAGATTTTTTCGCCTCATAAATTTTGCTGTGCTTGAACATAAAGAGCATTATAATTTGTCATTTTGCTTTTCCACCTTTTCGGTTGGTTAATTATTATTTCTGATAATGGTAACATTTTCATCGCAGCTAATATAAAGTGATTCTT
>DAVZKO010000215.1:0-1808 GCA_052272205.1 Schaedlerella sp.
GTATTTTGTCTGCATGTGGTATATTCGTCCGATTTAGACATGAGAAAAATTTTTTGTAACTGTTCAGAACCCACTTAGTTGAAAATGATATCAGGGTTCCCAGATAGAGCTTCACGGATTGCTGTATAGGCATTAATTCCATGCTTATGAGCAGTCCCGATATAGCTCATGATTGTAAGATATTCCTGTGCTCCCTCTTCACTCCGAAAACAACCGGACACTTTAGTTTTTACTTTTATCATTCTGAGGTCTCGCTCAGCCTGGTTGTTATCAAACGGAACACTGAGATTCTTTATAAATAGGCAGACTGACTCCTTGTAATTCTCTAGCCTACCGACTAAATTTAATACTTTGGTCTTTTTCTTACGACCACGCTTTTTACTTGTGGATTCCGGTAATGGATTCTCTTCATAAGCTTGTTGGATGATTTCATCATACCGTTTATCAAATTTATGAAGATAATAATAGCTGACAGCTTCTTTTTCCTGTGCTACAGCTTTATCCTTCACTTTCTTCATTTCAAGAAGAAGGTTTTTGAACTCCTTTACCCAGGTTTGTTCCGGATGGTTTTCTTCTATGCCATTCAGTTCACGCAGTAAATGGGCGCAGCAGATAGCATGAAGGCAGTCTGAGTACTTCCAATAGGAACCCCAGCAGTCATGCACCGTGATTCCATGAAATTTCGGAAGGATTCCGGCATCATTCATACCAAGCCAGCCACGCTTTGGGTTGATGCTAAGGAATGTAAATAGAGCATCTGAGGCATTGTGAACCCACCATGTTTTGCCGTCAACTCTGGTTCCGGTTTCATCACAATGAATGAGACCAAGTGCTATCATGCGCTTTCTGATTTTCTCATAAGTATCAGAAAGAAGACCTGCACATCGGGTCACCATGTTCTTGATGGTTCCGGTAGCCAGTGGAATATGAAATACACTGCTAAGAATTTCATGAGTACGGTTTACGCTGACAGCACCAACGGTATTAAGTGCTACAACAAGAGCCTGTAGATTTTTTCCATACTGCACAGTTGCTTTGATATCCTTCGGAAATGTTCCCTGCTTATCACCACCGTGCATAGGACAGTCCTTCACAAGAACAAGTTCATGTGCAATGACATTAACGGTAAAATCTGTATCCAATTCATGACGTGTTTCTTTTACACATGCTTTTTCCAGACATGAATCGTGATAAGGGCAGTTGGTGCAGTCCGAGTGCATATGGTGTTTCACCTCATTCGGATCTGCAAGGACAGAAAGATACACACCATTGTGTCCATCCTGTGCACCCTGCTTCTTTCCGCTTTTACCACGAAGGCTCCTGTCCTTATTAACCGGTGGCTTCTTCAATCCGTCACTTGAAGGTGGTTTCGAACTATTCTTGGAGTTTTTGTTTAACTGCTCCTGAAGATCCTTGATGGTCTGGTTAAGAGATTCAACAGTTTCGGAGAGATTTGCAACCTGTGCGATAAGTGCAGCATTCTGCTCTATTAGATTGCGAACAAATTCTTCCGTGATATTAATTGGCATTCAGACCACCTTCTTTCCTGTTCTTTATGTTTCTATTTTACAGGAAAACCAAGGAAAAAGCGAATTCGTGAAAATTTGACTATAGTCAAAATGACGGTGGATAAGTATCAAATTTCAAGGTTCAGGTGTTGCTAAATTTATTCAAAAGCTGTAGATTACAGCTTTGAAACATGATTATTTCATTTATTTGTGGAGTAATCCACAATAGAATAATTAACGAAGTACCTGTGGTTTGATTATCCACAGATTACAGGAAACACAATGCAAAACAGAAATATT
>DAVZKO010000216.1:0-1642 GCA_052272205.1 Schaedlerella sp.
GAAGAGGCTGTAAAAAATCTTGTGTCTTTGGAAAGTGAATCTTTCTGATAAGAAATAGATATGTAAGGTTTTGCTGTCGAATTTATAATTCTGTTGTTGTCGAATCTATCTTTCTATTTACAGTATAACCATCTGATAAGATTTTATACATCCGTTTTGATTTTTTTGCATGACAAATAAGACATTGTATTGATTGCTTTTTTCGTGGGCGCTGCCCACACCCGACCTCTGGAATAGAGTGGGGAAATTCTGGCAATAATACAAATGCCGACGGAATAGAAAGGAAGCGGGAATGGTCAGCTTTGGAGCAAATCCATTCCTGCTTTTCTTTTCTCTACAGACAGTTGGTAAGCCGTTCTCCATACAAGACAATCAACTGATTCAACACCTGATCCCAGTTCCGATATCTCTGTGTCCATTTCCTGACTACGTTTTCGCTGGCAAGATACAGCATCTTTTCCAGTGCTGTATCGCTTGGAAATACACTCTTGGTTTTTGTGACTTTCCGGTATTGACGGTTCAATCCCTCTATGATGTTAGTTGTGTACATAATACGTCTGATATCATTTGAAAACTGGAAAAAGGAACTTACATCTTCCCAATTATTTTCCCAGTTGCTGATAGCATAGGGATATTTCTTTCCCCATTTCTCCTTAATGTTCTCCAGTTCTGATAAAGCTGCTGTTTCATTCGGAGCATTATATACTGCTTTGAAATCTGAGGAAAACTTTTTCAGATCATTATAGTTCACATACTTGAAAGAATTACGCAGCATATGGATGACGCATCTCTGGATCTCTGCCTGCGGATAGACTGCCTGTATAGCTTCTTTAAAGCCGGGAAGCCCATCTACACAGAAGAAAAGTACATCCTTTACTCCGCGGTTCTTCAGATCATTGAGCATTCCAAGCCAGAACTTGCTGGTTTCATTAGCTCCTACTGTGATGCTGAGGATATCTTTGTACCCTTCCACTGTAACACCAAGAACAACATAAGCAGCACGGCTTAAGATCCTGCCATCCTCCCGGACTTTGTAATGAATACAGTCCATAAAGACAAACGGATAAACCGGATTCAGAGGACGTGACTGCCACTCCTTGACCTGAGGAAGGATCTTATCAGTGATCTTGCTGACCATTTCTGCCGATAATTCAATTCCATAAAGATCCTGAAGCTGGTCATGAATGTCACGTGTACTCATACCACGTGCATATAAAGAGATTACTTTTTCTTCAATTCCAGAAATATCCCTCTGATATTTAGGAATCAGCTTCGGTTCAAACTCCCCATTGCGGTCTCTTGGTACATCAATTTGGAATTCACCGTACTGGCTTTTTAAGTTCTTTGTGGAATGACCATTTCTTTTGTTGTCTGTCTGCAGATCTCCCTTATGATTTTTTTCATAACCGAGAGTTGCATCCAACTCTGCCTCCATCAGCTCCTGCAGGATATCTTTGAAACTGTCTTTCAGAAGCGTGTATACATCTGCAACGCTACTAATGTTGTTTTCTGAGATAATCTGTCGAATTTGTTCCTTTGCAACTGCCATAAAAATACTCCTTTTCGATAAGAATTGTCATATCTAAATTCTTACCAAAAAGGAGCCATTTTTTACCAGAAACACAAACTATTTTACACTACC
>DAVZKO010000217.1:0-1554 GCA_052272205.1 Schaedlerella sp.
GAGCGTTCATTGGATGAAATCATTGACTTGATCCGGAATGCCGATGAATGGATATAGGCTGGATTTAGTTGTGAAATTTCTGGAAAGTTCACAACTATCCGTACAAAGAGCTGGCATCACAAGCTGATTTTGATAAATTTTGACAGAATAAAACTCGACTAGCGTGCATATATTAAACATGAAATAAGCACGCTCGTTTGATTTTGCTTGACTACCGTGCTTATTTCGATTACAATATAAGCACGGAAGGATGGTGATTCCATGAATGAGATGACAAGATTAGTTCAAAATCATGATTACCTTACGCCGAGAATCGCGGGAAAATCTGGAATTTCAAAATTTAAGTTTTACAAATATGTCCGAGAGAACGGATTGGAGCCGGTCAGCCGTGGTGTTTATTCTACGGGATCGGATTGGGTAGATGAACTGTATGTACTTCATCAGAGATGCCCGAATGCTGTTTTTTCACATGACGAAGCTTTTTATTATCATGGTCTGACAGACCGGGAACCTTTTGTCCATACACTTACTATATACAGCGGCTACAATGCACATCGGCTTACAGCGGATGGAAGTTGTAAAGTATATACGGTTAAAAAGGAATTACTGGATGTCGGAAAAATCATCGTGAAGGACAATGATGGGAATATGATTCCAATGTATGATCTGGAACGGACCATTTGCGACCTGATGAGAAGCCGGAGCAGTATTGAAGCACAGGATTTCAGTTCTGTTCTGAAGACGTATGTTTCCAGAAAAGATAAAGATCTGAATCGACTTATGGAATATGCAAAGCTATTTCGGGTCGATAATGTGATCCGCAGATATATGGGGGTATTATTGTAAAATGCAGCTGACACCAGAACAGGTTAAGGGAAGAATTAAGAATGTGGCAAAGGAGAACAAGGCAGATGCCAGAACGCTCATGCGGATCTATATGATGGAGCGTTTCCTTGAGAGAGTTGCCAGTTCGCAGTACAAAGATAATTTTATCATCAAAGGCGGAATGCTGGTGACTGCGATGGTAGGCGTGGCACTCCGATCCACAATGGACATTGATACGAGCATCAAAAACCAGAATCTGTCGGCAGAGGACGCTAGACGGATTGTGGATGAGATCAAGGATATCGACCTTGGTGATGGAGTGACCTTTGAGGTCAAGGAAGTTTCCAATATCATGGACGAGATGGAGTATCCAGGTATTCGGTTTACCATGAATGCCATGATGGGAAAACTCGTGACACCGATGAAGATTGATATTTCTACAGGAGATGTTATTACACCAAGGGCAATCGAGTACAAATATAAATTGCTCTTGGATAACCGCTCCATTAGCCTGTGGTCGTATAATCTGGAGACAATTCTGGCTGAAAAACTTCAGACAGTACTTGCAAGAGGTCTTTTAAATACCAGAATGAGAGACTTCTATGATATTAAGACATTGCTTTCTATTTACGAGCAGGATATTGATACCGATGTACTGAAAAAGGCATTTGAAGCAACCTGCAAGAAAAGAAGCACGGAAAATCTGAAAGAGGAAGCACCTAAAATTAT
>DAVZKO010000218.1:0-1504 GCA_052272205.1 Schaedlerella sp.
GACAGCTTATTAAAGTGCGCCATTTATTGGCTGTCCTCTACTTTCTTTCACAGTATTCCCTCCTTCCTACATATTGCACTATCAAACAGAAAATCCACATTCTCTGTAAATAGGTGGGTCTTCTTTCATTCTCCACGTATTATCCGTGTCCGGTTGTTTATGGACGAATCACTTTATCTGCACCATTCATAGTCTCTACAATACTATACATATTCGTCACTGTTCCGACCTGCAATTTCTCTTTCAACCCGTAATAATCAAGACATGTTCCGCATGTCATAATCTCAACTCCCTGAGATTCCAATGTTTTCAAATCTTCCAGCGAATCAGAGCCTTCTGTTGTAATCTTAGCTCCACCATTGTAGAACAGAATTGCCTTTGGCAGTTCATCAAGTTGTGTCAATGCATAGATAAATCCTTTGAGTAATACCTTACCCAAATCTTCTTTTCCTTCTCCCATATGGTCTGCAGAAATTACAACAACCGTATTCCTTCTACTATCCGGCACACAGTTGACCGGTGCGTCTCCTTTCTCTGTTTGTACAGCACCATTTAACTGAATGGTCACTTTAAATTCTTTCTCTGCCAACTTTTCAGAAGTTACCGTACCACCTGAACTCTGTGCCATCTTGGTCACATTCTGTACTGCAATCTCATTATCAACCAATACTTCGATTGTCTCAGCACCTGTTACTCCCTGCATTGCTTTCTTTGTTTTGATAACCGGAATTGGGCATGCATCACCCATTGCATTTACTGTAATCATATCTTTTTCTCCTTCTTTATCTCTGTCTTAACAACTTACTCATGCATTTTTTGGCGGATACGTGTGGGAATCGAACCCACCCGAGACGTTCCACACGCCTCACACTGGTTTTGAAGACCAGGGGGCACACCAGCTACCCAACCGCACCCTTGTTAATTTTCATTTCTATCCGTGTGAATATCCGTTCTATTCAAACCGGATTACCTCTTAGTATATACCTCTCCAAACGTTTCTGCAATCTGCATCATCTTTCTCACTGCTTTTGTTCTCGGATATTCCTTATTATATACGATATAGAGCTTTCGAATCTTCTTCTGCTCACCTAACGGATATTCTAACACATTCTCCCACTTCAGATCCTCTGCTGCCGCCAATCTGGAAATAATCGTCACACCGATTCCTTTTTTGACAGACTGCTTGATAACTTCCGTGTTCTCCATATTCGCCACTACGTTTAGTTTTCGAATGTCAATCCCTGCCCGTTTTAATTGCTTCTCAGCTTCCTTCCGGGTTCCCGAACCTTGCTCGCGCATGATGATCGGCACATCTTCCAGCCATTTCACTCCGTTTTGCGCCTTTTGAATTTGTCGGTACTTTTCATTATTTGGCATCATAATGATTAATTCATCATCAAAAAACGGAACATATTCGCATGATTTTTTGTCCAATACTGTTCCCGTAAATCCAATATCCACGGTACGACTGCAAGTAGTAGGTAGAGCACAACCTATCTTTACG